>NZ_JAGYZD010000291.1 GCF_018371055.1 Finegoldia magna
ACGATATACTTTAGGAAAAGTAATACATTGAAAATGAATTGAATTTTAATGTAAGTATTTTGAAAGTTCGATTATATTTATTAACTGAGTGTTAAATAAATTTAGTGAAAATACATTTCAAATAAGTTATACAAATCTTTTCCACAGAAATTGACGATAAATTATGTAAAAAATTTGGCTTATTTCAAGATATCCACAAAGTTATCCACATTATCCACATTTATCCACAAAAACTTACCAACAATTTGGGATAAATTATCGTGAATAATTTTTGAATATCAATTGAATAATTTATAGTTTTTTTATGGTATTATATATGAGAGGTGAAACGAATGAAATTGGACGAAGATTTTTCAGATATAAAACAAAGAATTTTGATAAATTTGAAGACTAGAAACCTGTATTTTAAGACATTTAGTGAATGTGAGAAACTTTTGGATATTGATTTGATGCAGTTACAAAAAAAGGGCGCATTTCCTACAGAAGAATTGTACAAATCGGAACTTCGAAAGGTCAACAACTACATTGAAGATTTTTCTAATGTGAGTATAGCGAATAAATTAATAGAATTTGTGTATTACTTTTTGTTGATAACTTCTGTTGGACTTTTTACCAATCTAGTTAGAAATTTTTTAGGATTGGAATTTAAACAAATTTCAGTGTCTGCAGTTATACTTTATTTGACGATGTTTGCAGCTGTAATCGCAACTCCGATTATAATCTCCAGAAAAGAAAAGAGATTTCATGACAGTAAATTCAGATACATTTTGATTGCCATATCAGCGATTGGAATTGTTTTGTTTTCATATTTTTCGATTTTTTCAGGACCAGTGAAGCAAAATTTGTTCATACTGAATATTATTATTTACATTTTAATATTGGTAGGATTTTTTGCAATTACAATATTAATGAAAAAATTATCCACAAAATAAATTGGCCGCCTAGTTTGAAATCAGATTGATTTTGGATTTGGCGGTTTGTTTCTTATGTAAAATAATTTAATGTGCTATAATTGTTGTATTGATTAATTTTAAAAGAAAGGATACAAGTATGAAAAGAAATCTCAATCTGATAAAAAGGGTTATGCCTTATTTTAAGAAATACAAATTCATTTTGATGTTTGATTTGTTCTGTGCTGCTCTTACTACACTTACAGATATGGTGTTGCCGATGATTTTGAGAAGACTGACAAATGCAGGACTTGGAACATATTCTTTGACACGAGAAATGGTCATTCGAATGGCTATTTTGCTTTTAATCATCAAAGTGATTGATTTGTTTGCTGGATTCTACATGACAAAAACAGGACACATAATGGGTGCGAAGATTGAAACGGACATGAGATACGATGTGTTCCAACATTTGCAAAAACTTTCCGATTCGTATTTTAACGAAACAAAAGTCGGACAAATTATGGCTAGAATCACTTCGGATTTGTTTGATATAACAGAGTTTTCACATCACTGTCCAGAAGAATATTTTATTGGATTTATCAAGATAATAGTATCATTTGTAATTTTAGTCAGATTAAATTCAATGTTGACTGTGATTTTGTTCTTATCAATTCCTATAATGATTGTGTTTGCATCAAAATACAACAGAAGAATGCGTAAAGGATTCAAAGAACAAAAACATCACATCGGAGTGTTGAATGCGGATATCGAAGATAGCTTGCTTGGGGTTAAAGTTGTAAAATCATTCGCAAATGAAGATGTAGAAATCGAAAAATTCCAAAAAGGTAACAAGAAATTCTTGGATATAAAATCAGAAACGTACGCATCAATGGCTGGATTTAACACGATAACAAAAGCGTTTGATGGAATAATGTACATTATCGTGGTTTTATTCGGTGGACTTTTCCTAGTCGAAGGGAAGATGAGTAGTGGGGACATCGTAGCATTCATCCTTTA
>NZ_JAGYZD010000292.1 GCF_018371055.1 Finegoldia magna
ATCTACTACATAAGAATTTTCAGTAAAGTAAGAATCATCAAACATTTTAGCTTTTCCAACTGCAGTTACAACCAAATCAGCATTTTTAGTAAATGATTTGATGTCTTCTGTTCTAGAGTGGCACATTGTAACAGTTTTGTTTTCTTTTATAAGCATATTGAAAAGTGGTTTACCTAAAACAAGTGATCTGTTTACGATTACCACGTTTTTAACATCGAAGTTGTAGTATTTAACTATTTCAACAACAGCTCTTGCTGTAGCTGGATAATAAGCGTCTTCTTCTGCTGCCAAAACTTTTCCTAAGTTAACCATTCCCATCGCATCAATATCTTTTTCTGGTGCAATTATATATTGAATTTCTTTTTCCAATTTTTTATCTTTTAATGGTCTAAACATCAATATACCGTCGTGTGTTTCATTTAGTTCTTTAATAGTTTGGATTAATTTTTCATTTTCTCCTTCTTCTAAAACTATTTGATCACAAGTTATGTTCAACTTAGCGCAGTTGTTTTTTACAGCTTTTTCGTAAGAAATATCTCCTGCGTTTTCGCCAACTCTTACAGTTGCAACCTTAACTTCTCTGCCTAATTTTTCTACACCATCGATAATTCTTTTACCTAAATCTTCTCTAAGTTCTTTAATATCTAATACGTTCATAAAAGTATCCTTTCTATTTGTTCATTATTTGTATCGTATATTACAAATCCAGCTTGTCCATCTCTTGGATAAGTTACAGATCCTGGATTGATAACCCAAACGCCATCAATTTTTTCATTAAAATACCTATGCGTATGTCCATACAAACACATTTGGCAATTTAATGATTTGCTTTTTTCGACTAATCTTGTCACTCCTGAAGATACATTGTACTTGTGGCCGTGTGTTATGAAAATATTTTTATTAGGAATCCTAATAACCTTGTCATATTCACCACCAGCAACATAAAAATCGTTATTTCCTTTTACATAAATGACTTCTACTTTTAATAATTCTTCAAGTAAAATTGCATCATCGCACACATCTCCTAAGTGAACGATGATGTCAATTTCTTTGTCAAATAAATAGTCATAAACTTTTGCGATTTTGTTATGTGTATCACTAATTATTGCTACTTTCATTTAAACCTTTCAAAATGATTTTGGCATTTTCCAAAGCTCTTTTTCTGTGACTAATCTTGTTTTTCTCACTGTCTTCCATTTGTGCAAAACTTTTATCGTAACCATCTGGAACAAAAATACTATCGTATCCGAAACCATGTTCTCCACACTCTTCTAGTAAAATCTTGCCATTTACTCTGCCTTTAGCTTGATGAATTTCATCATTTGAATCTATAATTGTGATTACAGTTTCAAAATAAGCACTTCTATCTTCTTTATCTTTCAATTCAGATAAAAGTTTTTGACGATTTTTACTATCGTCACATTCATCGCCTGCAAATCTTGCAGAATATACTCCAGGTCTTCCAGCTAAAGAATTTACAAATAGTCCTGTGTCATCACTCATTACAATATCGTCTGTATATTTTTTTAGAAATTTAGCTTTGATAAGTGAATTGCTTTCCAATGTTTCTGCATCTTCTACTGCATCTTCATTTATACCCAATTCAGATTTGGAATACACATCATAATTCAAATCAGAAAGTATTTCTTTTATTTCAGAAATTTTTCCTTTATTTCCTGTAGATAAATATATTTTTTTCATTAGATTTTCTCTTTAATTAATTCGTTGAACTTTTGAGGATTTCCTTTGCCTTTTGACTTCTTCATACATTGGCCAACTAAGAAACCAATCGCACGATCCTTACCATTTCTAATACTTTCGATAGATTCTGGATTTTCTGCTACGACTTCATCCACTATTTGTTGTAGTAAATTATCGTCATCAACTTGTAATAATCCTTTTTCTTT
>NZ_JAGYZD010000027.1 GCF_018371055.1 Finegoldia magna
TTACTAAAAGCATTTTGTTGCAAAAATCCTAGCTTCATTACATTTGAAATGTCCAAAATCAATCTTTGATCGTCTGGAAGAACATCTTCACCAACAAGCATTACTATTTCTTTTAATTTGTCTTCTTCGTATAACAATTTAAGCATTTGATTTCTCAAATCTACAACATCTTCGCCAAGTTTAGATTCGTAATAATCTCTTAATTTTTCAACATAAGAAGAATAGCTACTCATCCAGTTAATAGCAGGATAGTGTCTTGAATATGCCAAGTCCTTGTCCAATCCCAAGAACACATTAACAAATCTCTTAGTATTTTCAGTAACTGGTTCACTAAAATCTCCACCAGCCGGAGAAACTGCTCCGATGATTGTAACTGAACCTTCATTGTCATTCAAAGTTTTGACAATTCCCGCTCTTTCATAAAATTGTGCAATTCTCGATGGAAGATATGCAGGGTATCCTTCTTCTGCAGGCATTTCTTCTAGTCTTCCTGAAATTTCACGAAGAGCTTCTGCCCAACGAGAAGTAGAGTCAGCCATTATTGCGACATCATATCCCATATCTCTGAAGTATTCCGCCATTGTAATTCCAGTGTAGATACTTGCTTCTCTGGCTGCTACCGGCATGTTGGAAGTATTAGCAATCAAAACCGTTCTTTCCATAAGTGGTTTCCCGTTATTTGGATCGATAAGTTTTGGAAAATCTTCCAATACTTCTGTCATTTCATTACCACGTTCACCACAACCAATGTAAATTATGATATCTGCATCAGCGTATTTTGCCAATTGGTGTTGTGTCATTGTCTTTCCTGTACCAAATCCACCTGGAATAGCCACAGTACCACCTTTTGCAAGTGGGAAGAACACATCCAAAATTCTTTGTCCAGTTTCCAATAGACGATCCACATCTAATCTTTCTTTGGAAGGTCTAGGAATTCTAATTGGCCAGTCTTGATACAATTTGATATCTGTCAAATTACCAAAATCATCTTCCACTTGCATAATAGTCGTTTCAATATTGTACTTGCCATCTTCAAGTACATTTTTTACAGTACCATTAACTCCAACTGGAATCATAATTTTGTGAACAATAGCTTCTGTTTCTGGAACTTCTGCTATGATTTGTCCTTGAGTAACTTTATCTCCGTCTTTAACTTTAATAGTGACATCCCATAATTTTTCTTCATCAATAGAAATAAGTCCTATACCTTCTGGGATAAAAGTTGAAAATTTATCTCTAATATCTTGTAGTGGCCTTTCAATACCATCAAACATATTCTTCAGCAAACCAGGTCCCAACTTAAGTGAAAGTGGCTTGTTAGTGTGATAAATTTCGTCGTCCTTTTTCAATCCTTCAGTTTCTTCATAAACTTGGATAACTGCGATATCATCCTCAAGACTGATAACTTCTCCAATTAATTTTTTTTCACCGATTAACACCATTTCCTTGGCAGTAAAATCAGTCATGTTTCTTCCTTTAATTACAGGACCGTTTATAGAAAAAATCTTACCATTATTCATTGATATCACCGCCAGTCATTAGATTATGAATATCTTCTCCCATTTGATGTTTACAATCTTTCATTTTTGACAAGTAAGTGTAATCAAAATTCACTGTTTTTTCAACGTCTTGAATCATAAATCCTCCCAAATAATTGTTAGGAATGGATTTGATTTCTTCGACTTTTTCACAACTTAAATTCTTAGTTACATAATCGTAATCATTTTGTAAAACCAATAACACTACCTTGTAGTCCAACTCAGATAAGTTTTCTTTAATATTTTTGATTAGTTTTTCCTTGTAAGTATCAGTCTTTACAAAATCCAATATTTTTTTAGTAACATTATCAAATAATTTTTGCAATACATTTTCTTTCAAAACCAAAAGCTCTCTTCTGCTTTCTTGTTCAGCAGTTCTCAATTTTTCTATAGATTTTTGTTCGGCTTTTCTGGTTCTTTTCTTCAAATTAATATTGTATTCATCAATTAACTTTTGTTCGTAATTTTTTAGCTCATTTTGATTAGAGTTTTTTACATCGAGAAGTCTCTTTTCATAATCTTGTTTCTTATTCGTATAGATTATCTTGTTAAAAATATCTAATTTCTTTTCTAATAAAATCATTTCTACCTCTAATCTACCTTAATTCCTATAGATCCCTTGATGTATTTCATCAAGAAATCTTTGTCTTCAAGTCCATTTCTTCCGGGTATTGTTACAACCAATGGTTTCTTACCCTTGTCTTTGTGTTTTGTCACCTCATCTGTGATTGTATTGAACACCTCTTCAGTAATAATGACAACACCCAAAGTATCATCCATAGTTGCAGCCTTGAAAGCTCTCTTCATCTCTGCTTCTGTTTTGGCTACTAAACCAGTGATTCCAGCAAGGCGCATACCAAGATTTGTAACATTATCCGCACTTATAATTACGGATTTCATAATTATAATTGTTGCAAAATAAGAATTGAAATAACCAATCCGTAAATTGCAATACCTTCTGCTAATCCTACATAAATTAATGATTTACCTAATAATGATGGATCTTCACTAACAGCTCCCAATGCTGATGAACCTACAACACCTACTGCATAACCAGTACCAATTGTTGCAAGACCTGTTGACAAAGCAGCTGCCAAAAGTCCAAGACCATTAGTTGCACCAGCAGCAGATTCTGCAAATGCAGAGTTTGGCATTAAAAATACAAATGCCATTACAAGACATGGAATTATAGCAAAAAGATTAGTTCTTAAAGCTTTTTTCAATTTTGTTTTTGATGAATCAGTGTTGTTGTATAACAAATAAACACCTGAACCTATAGTCAATAAAACTATTATTGCTGTTGAAATTAAAATAAAATACATAAATTTATCTCCTTTAAATTCTCTTTATAGTTGGTTGGAACAAAATTCCATCACCCTTAAAATATTTACTAAACAATTCATAATATTCAAGTCTCAATGATTGAATGAACACAATCAAACCTTCAAGACCCAAAATCACGATATTTCCTACGATTATCATCGCTACATTTCCTGCGTTAGTTCCTATCATCTTACCGATAGATGTGAATGCCAAGAACAAACCAACGTGGTTAATAGCAAAAGCACCCACTCTTATGAATGATACAGTTGAAGAAAACATTGAAATCAAAGTTTCAATAATTGAAAATGAACTTTCAACATAATAACCTGTAACATCCAAACCGTTGTGAAGAGGTCTTCTTTTGTACAAAAGTTGTGTCAATGGAACTTTGAAAATCATAACAAAAATCACAATCAACATACATGCTGCAATTACTCCAACAGGTACAACATGCAATTCCAATGCAACTGTTGCAGCTAATAATAAGAACAACAAGAATAGCATAAATCCTGCCAAGCCTTCTTGTCCGAAAAGTCCTTCTTGCACATCTTTGAAAATGTAATTGTTACATAATCCCAAAATGTAAGCTATCAGTAAAAGTACAATACCAAGTCCAATAGCTATGATCAAAACCTTGTTGATATTTTCAAAAGGTTTCAAAAATAATGCTGGAATAATTCCTTCTAATCCGAAGAAAGACCCGTAAAGAATTCCAAATATCATGGAACTTGCGCCGATTCTTTCAAGAAGTCCGCCCATCATCTTATCTTTGAATTTGGCTAACAAAACACCTGCGACAAACATCACAGCTCCTTGTCCCAAATCCCCAAACATAGCACCAAACAACAACATATAAGTCAATCCGAAAAATACTGTTGGATCAATTTCCTTGTAGTTTGGAGTGCCATACATATTAACTAAAAGCTCAAACGGCTTAAAAAATTTGTTGTTTTTGAGTTTGGTGGGAGGAGTCAATCCACTATCATCTGCATCCAAGAAATTAATGAACATATCATCGTATGCAGATAATTTTTCTTGAACAACACTCTTGGCTGATTCAGGAACCCATCCTGCCAAGTAAAAGTAGTTTTCACTTCTTCCTAGTAAACTCTTCACATCTTCCAATTGAATCAACAAATTAGCCGAAATCACCATATCAATGATTTTACTCTTGTTATCCCTGTAAATTTCATTCAAACTTTGATTTAATTCTGAGATTTGTGCTCCCAAGTTTTCATTTTCCAATTCAATTTTGGAAATTATTTCTTTTGGAACTTCTTTTCTGTTTTTATTAATATTGATATCAGTCCAGTTCAACGATCTCAAAATTCTATCTGTTTCAATGGACACATCTTTTGGATAAATCGCTACATAAACTTCCTTTTTGTTCTTACTTGCCAAATGAAGTACACTTGCCATGATATTATCGTAGTTTTTCTTCAACTTTAATCTATTTTCCTTAGACAAATAGCCAAAGCGATAATCGAAATACTTCATATCACACAAGCTTTCAATAGAAACATCCAAATCTTCTATCAAATACAAATCTTCCAATTCTTTTTTATTTTCATCAATTTGGTTTTCACAATCGTAGATCTTGTCCACCTTAGATTTAATAGAACCGTAGAAGTCTTTGATTTCATCTTCTGTGTACTCTCTTTTTAATCTCTCATCTTTCAAATCAATTTTGAAAATATCCTTCAAATTGTTAGCAATAGAGTTCAAATCCTTAACATCCCTGTTTTCAAAACCAGTAACATTATTAAACTCCATAGTTTTTTCGATATTTTCACTATTGATATTAACGATAAAAGTATTGTTTTCGATTTGGCTCAAACTATCAGTAAGTTCGACACTTCCAATATCCAACAAATCTTTTATAGTGGATTCAAGATACTTCAGATTTCCAACTACATTCATCATGTACATTTTTTCTGCTCTCAATTTACCACTTCCTTAAACTCTTCTAATCAGATAAGACTTGGACTTTTCAAAATCCAAATTAAATCTCTTAGATTCCACACTTTTTTCAATATCAAATTTTTCAAACTCAAGTAATTCGCCAATCGCAATAAGTTTCGAAATATTGTACTTATTAGTATGTAGCAAATCCATAGCCTTGAAATAAAGATATCTGTAAACTCTCCTATCCATATACAAATCAATATCATTGTCGGTATTAACCAAGAAAGAATACTTACTTTCGGAAATAAACTTCATCAACTCATCAAAATCCATATACGAAATCTTCTTCAAATCGTCCAATTGGAACAATTTACCGCCCAAAATCGTAAAGTTGAAAATAATCTCGCTATTGATTTCATAATATTTGTTAGCTCTATAAATCCATTCCAAATTCAATAAGTCGATTTTTTCACCATAATAATCTTGGACAATCTTAGAATCTTGTTTCGATAAACCTTGACTCATCTTGATAATGTTTGAATAATAATTTCTATCCAAGTTCATCTCAATAAAAAACAAAATTCTGTGACGATTTTCTTCCTTGTACCTATCGACAATAGATTTGTATGGCTCATCTAACATATCCACAAAATCTTGAATCGTAGTCGACGAAGAAATTCGAGAAAATTTTGTATCCTTGAGAACTATAAGATTATCATTCAACCTATCGGTGTATTCCCTTCTAACGATAACACGCGCCAAAGTTTTAATATCTTCAACGACATAATACTCCAACAAAGAATTATAAAAATCCTTGTATCTGCCGTTCATATAATACTTCAACTTTTCTTCAGTTCTAATCATCTTATCATTAAGACTATTTTCAAACTGACTCACGCCCTCGTTTGCGTATTCACCCTCAATCTTTCCCAATTTCAAAAGATAATCATATTGATCCTTATTAGTATCAGCTTCTAATAATTTCTTAAAATCTTCATCAGACAAAAGCTCTGAGCTAATCTTAGAAATCTTAGTATTAAGCGCACTATATAATCTTGCAGATCCCATAATTACTCCGTAATAATATTGAAGAATTTGTCCACCAATCTATCCTCGTTTTTATCGAAGATTTCCTTCAAGTGATTTTTCTTTTCTTCAATACTTTTCTTTTGATTTTCGATATTATTGTTTTGGCTATTAATAATATCGTCATGGACAGAATTAAGTTTAGTTACAGATTCTGATTGATATTTGTCTTCAAGCTGTCTTATAGCTTCTTTTTGTTTTTTTTGTTCAGTCACAAGATCATTTTGAAAAGATTCATCCAAATCCTGTGCTTTTTTATCAATCTCAATTATTTTATTGATTACATCTTTCATAAACTCACTTCCTCACATCTACCTATTATAACCCATATAATTTTTTAAATCTAAATTGATTTTAGATATATTGTTGAATTTTTTATAAAAATTGCTATATGTATAAATGAAAACATTTTTATTATATTTTTTTGATTGCTGTAACTTTGATATTTTTAATTTACATTTTTTTAAATTAAAAATAAATTTTTAAAAATTTAGACAAAGTTTTGCTTTTTGTGATTAAAATTTTAAAATTTTTTCAATAAAAAATACTGCACAATTTTCCATTGTGCAGTACCTAAATATTTTATTTCATTGAATTTACTATTTGTTTCATATTTTCAACAGTTGTTCTACCTGTCAATGTATATCTAATTCCATCCGCTACAAAAACAGCTATCTTTTTAGATACGAAATTTTGTGGTTGATTACCATCATTCTCTTCTTCGATTAAATTAACTTTATATCCTTGTTCCGAAACAAATTGCTCTACGAAACCATACATTCCCAAATAATCAGTAGTCCATACATTGTTAAGCTGAGTTTCACTTAAAATTATATCCGCTTGTATTGATATTGGAGATTTGTACAAGTTTCCTTCATCAAAACTATAAAATCCTTCATCATTATATGAATAGTTTGATGTGTCTCCAATAATATAATTATCACACTTGATTATCGCATAATCTTTATTGTCAGTTTCAACATCTGTAATCATATATCTATCGTCTTTTGAAAGTTCACTATTTAAAAGGGAAACTCCCAATTGTTCTTGAATTTGTTTGTAATTCACTCTAGAAATAGATTGTTGTTTAATAATTTTTCCTCTATTTTTAATTTGTTTTGTTATTTTCATAGAATCTAATTCAGGCAATTCTAATTCATTAACTTTGGATTGTTCATTAACTAATTTAACCGCATAAACTGTTGAACTAAAGACAATTGCAAAAATAACCATACATAAAGCTATAGTTGATTTTTTTGTTGATTTTTTTCTACCATTATTGTTTTTCATTTTAATTTCCTTTCATTTTCTCATTTACATTGTTAATTAATATAACAATGTTGAACATTTTGTTTTTTCTTAAACTTCATTGTAGATTATATTATTTATGTTGTATTTACTTTAATCTATACCATTTCTCGTAATGTGTCAAGATTTTTTCTAATTTTTCCAAAAAAACTGGGAGATAATCTCCCAGCGATAAACTATTTTTTGTTTTTGATTTTGTTGTATCTTTCTATGTTTTGTTCATTGGACAAAAAGTCGTATGCGTTGTTAACTTCTTGAAACTTAGCAGTTGCATCTGCTGCTTTGTTTATATCAGGGTGATATTTCTTGGCAAGTTTTCTGTAATTCAATTTTATTTCGTACTTATCTGCGTTGTATCCAACTCCCAACGTGTCGCAATGTTGTTCGTAAGTTCTAACGAAATCGTCCACTGGATTTTGGTATTGATTTTGATATCCATATCCTTGTTGACCATAACCTTGGTTATATCCACCATATTGACCTTGTTGTTGGTAATATCCAAAATCATCGAAGCCAAATCCGTTTTGATTGAACCATTCCTCAAATCTTCTAGTCCATTCTTCTTGTTCACGTCTTTGTCGTTCTTCACGCGCTTTTCTTTCTTCTTCTTGTTTGTTGAAGATGTATTTTTTCTTGTAATCAGAATAAGAAGTGTATTTTGTTTGTGAATTATTGAGATAATAATTCCCGTATCCAAGTAAGAATTCAACCATAGAATATTTTACATATTTTAGATAATTGACAAATCCTTTACCTAAAATAGGAAATATCGTTATGAACAAAACCGTAAATGTAACCCATTTGTATTTGAAAAATATATAAGGAAAGAACAATATAAATATACAACCGAAGGATAGTATGGATCCTAGTACATACCTAAATCCCACAGTTAAATTAACCAATGTTTCTATAAATGCTATTAAAAATCCGAAAAATCCATCCAAAAATTTCGCAAATCCTTTTACGAAACCTCCCCATGCTTTCTTCATTTATTCACCTACTTCCAATTTCTTTTAATTTATTATATCATACTAATGTCACAAATTAGATAGTTTATGAAAGAGGTAATATGATTAATTTACTTGAATCACAAAATATAAATAAAAATTTAATAAAAGATGTAGAAAACTTTTTGAAGGACAATGATGTAGATGACAAATTCAAATCCAGAATTCCGAAACCACGATTTAACTATTATGGAAAAGAAGTTTTGGAAATGGCTATAACAAGCATTTTGGAAGCGAACAATTTGTTATTGGTTGGGCCTAAAGCTACCGGCAAGAATATATTGTGCGACAATTTGGCGTATATTTTCCAAAGACCACAATGGAATATTTCTTTTCATGTAAATACAGATTCTGAAAGTTTGATTGGGATGGATACTTTGAAAAACGATGAGGTTATTTTCAGAGCAGGTCCTGTGTTGGAATCTTCATTAAATGGTGGTTTTTGTGTGTTTGATGAGATTAATATGGCGAAGAACGATTCTGTTGCTATTATGCACTCCGTCTTGGATTATCGTCGAATTATAGATATACCAGGTTTTGAAAAAGTAGATATTCACGAAAAAACGAGATTCTTGGCTACAATGAATTACGGTTACGCTGGTACGCGTGAAATCAATGAAGCGTTGTTGTCCAGATTTTTCGTCATAGATATGCCAAAAACAGACGAAAAAACTTTGAACAAGATTCTTTCAGAAGAATTTTCATTGACAGACACTGCTCAAAAAATGTTCGTAAGATTTTTCATGGATTTACAAGAAAAAAGTTTGAATTCTGAAATTTCTGGAAGATGTATCGACTTGCGTGGTTTGTTATCTTCAATCCATGCTATGAAAAGAGGTTTGAGTGTAAAATCCAGCTTAAAACTTGGAATTGTGAATAAAACATTCGATGAATTTGAAAAAACAATCGTACAAGATATTATCGACACCATATTCAAGGACGATTTGACACCGGAAGAGATATTTGAATAATGGAAGATTCAAGGTCCAAAAATCTATTTTGGTTGTTGAGTGAAAATTACAACATCAACCCCAATTTAGATTTTATTACTAAAGATAATATCTATGCCGAGATTTTTCAGACTGCGCTTTTTGGATTTGCTCACAGATTTTACGATATGAATTCCGTTATGAAAATAATTGATAATGTGTCAAATAAAACGGATATATTCACGATTTTGATGCTAATTTTAGGCAACAACCTAAAGGATAAAATGTTAAACGATAGAAATGGACTGGAGGATTTTGATAGATTACAGAAATTATACTATTCTGACAAATATTATAAGTCCAATCCGCAAAATATTTCTGAAGAATTAGAAAAATATCACTACACTGATAAACCTTGGACAACTACCAAATCCATCAGAGAAATCTTGATGTTGACTAAAACAAAGTGTGACAATAGCTTATCTTTGATAGATTTGATGATTAAAATTGTAAATAAATATTTCTACTCATACAAGGCAATTTCTGATAATGATAATTTTGAAAAAATAAAAAAAGAAGTCAAACCAGTTATCGAGAAAACAAGTCAGAAAATTATAACAAAACAAGAAAATGTATCCCAACTTGAAAAATATTCCATAGGATCACAAGAGTTTACTGATGATTTGTACAAATTATTGGAAGATGAGGATGTCGACAGTGACTCCTCCACTCAAAAAACTTCACGAACTAAGGATGTTCATCAAAATATTGAAAGATTGTACGGAAAAAGTATCGTTGATCAGTCTATCTTGAATTCTTTGAAAAACAAACTGTCCACAGATATTCATTCTGACGTGAATTTCCACATAGTCAACGCCAATTCTACTAGAATTGAAAATTACAGAACAAATCTGTTGGTGGAATCTTACAATGAGAATGTTAAACATTTTGAGAAGAATATCCTCATATACAATCGTCAAGTCAATGTTTTAAGTGAAATGTTAAAACTTGCTCTTCTCAAAAATGAAGATGACGATGTTAGAAGATCGACGTTCGGAACTATCGATATTAAAAGAGCATGGCGTCACACAAAACTAAACGACAATAAAATTTTTAATAAAATATACAAAAACGAAAACAGTCCAATGTCTGTTGATTTGTTATTGGATATGTCTGCAAGTCAAAGTGAGAAGAAGGAAATAATAGCGGCACAAGCTTATGTAATCGCCAAAGCATTGAGTGATTTGTCGATAAAAGTTCGTGTACTTGGTTTTCAGGATATGTACGATTATTTGATAATTACAAAATTCAAAGACTACGATGAACAAAACTGCAAAAATATTTTTCATTATCATCCAGAAGGCTCCAACAGAGACGGATTGGCACTCAAATTTATGAGAAATATTATGACGGAACAAATGGAGTCCAAACTTTTGATAATGTTAACAGATGGTAAACCCAACAATATTGTAAATCTCAATTTTGTCGGCAAAACCAGATTTAAAGCGGAAGATTACGTCGGAGAATTGGCAGTCAAAGACACTGCAAAAGAAGTCTTCTTGACTAGAATGCAAAAAATAAAATTACTAGGTGTGTTCACTGGAGCACAAGATGATTTGACTTTTGAGAAGGAAATCTTCACGAATGATTTCTGCTACATTAAATCTCCGGAAATGTTCAGCAAAACAGTCGGCTCATTCATCAAAAATATAATATCTAATATGTAATTAATTGCAAAACGAAACCGTTAGAACCAGCTGATTCTAACGGTTTATTTATAATTTATTTTCATCAACTAATATGATGTTATCTATTGTGGTTCTGTTCAAATCAATCAATCTTTGATTTGAAGATCCACGAAACTTCAATCTTAAGTCTTTTAATTCGTCTACGAATCTTCCATCAACAAGTACATCGCACATGTCCAATAAC
The DNA here is from genome assembly GCF_018371055.1 of Finegoldia magna. Taxonomy (GTDB): domain Bacteria; phylum Bacillota; class Clostridia; order Tissierellales; family Peptoniphilaceae; genus Finegoldia; species Finegoldia magna_I. The sequence continues at coordinate 11,029 of NZ_JAGYZD010000027.1, forward strand.
TTTTTGCAGTTTTGTTTTTGAGAAAGTATTTCGTAAGTGTACCCAGAAAATATCCAGATACTTTTGTTTGTGTTTTCTCTGATTTTTCCCACAATTTCAATCAAATCATCGCATGATTCGAATGGTTCTCCACCTAAAATTGTAAGTCCATCAATTTCTTCTTGGTTTAAATAATCTATTACTTGATTTGTTTGTGTATCGGTCCATTTGTCGCCAAAATTTGGGTCTTGGTATTCTTTGTTAAAACAATTCTTGCAGTTGAGGCTACATCCTGTTACAAAAAATGTGCATCTAATTCCAGGACCGTTTGCCACATCGTATTGTCTGATTTGTGCGTAGTTCATTAAATGTGTAATACCCTATCTTTGATTTCTTTTGTTCTTCCTTCGTTCCAGAAGTTTTCTCCAAGATATCCACAAGTTCTTCTGACAACATTCATCGTAGCATGGTCTTTGTTTCCACATTGCGGACATTGCCAATCACCATCTTCGTTAATTGTAATTTCCCCATCGAAGCCGCAGTTTTGACAATAATCGCTTTTAGTATTGAATTCTGCGTATTGAATATTATCGTAAATGTATTTTACAAGAGTTTCCAAAGCTTTCAAATTCTTGCTCATGTTTGGAATTTCTACATAAGAAATGCATCCACCTGATGATTTGTCTTGGAATTTCGATTCAAAAGAGAACTTTTCAAAAGCAGATATTTCTTCTCTTACATCAACGTGGAATGAATTTGTGTAGTAACCTTTGTCTGTGATGTTTTCGATTACTCCGAATCTTTCTCTGTCGATACTATTAAATCTGTGAGTTAAACTTTCTGCTGGAGTTCCATACAATGCAAATCCTAGATTTGTTTCCTTTTTCCATTGTTTTATTTTTTCATTCATTATATCCATTATCTTCATTGCAAATTCTTTGCCTTTTGGAGTTGTGTGGCTTTCACCGATAGTCAACAACGTTGCTTCGTAAATTCCAATGTAACCCAAAGTCACAGTCGCATATCCACCTATTAACAAATCTTTGATTGGTGTATGTGGTTTAAGTCTCGCAATAGCTCCGTGTTGCCAATGAATTGGAGAAGAATCGCTGGTTACATCTTTTAGCAAATCGTAACGCAACACTCCTGCGCGTTTGCACATTTCTAGTCTTTTGTCTAATATTTCGAAGAATTTGTCTTCATCTCCATCTGCCAAAATTCCGATTTGTGGTAAGTTAATCGTAACAACTCCAATATTAAATCTACCTTCAAATTGATAGTTTCCACGTTCATCCTTCCATGGAGACAAGAACGCTCTGCATCCCATTGGACTGAACACATTTCCTTCGTAGTTTTCTCTCATTTTCTTAGCCGAAATGTAATCTGGATACATTCTCTTAGCAGTACAACGAATTGCAAGTGAAGTCAAATGATAAAATTCGCTGTCTTTGTGAATGTTGTTTTCATCCAAAACGTAAATTAATTTAGGGAATGCTGGTGTAACATACACTCCTGCTTCATTTTTAATTCCTTGAATTCTTTGCTTCAAAATCTCTTCGATTATCTTAGCAGTTTCTTCCTTGTATTCATCGTGATCTTCAATAAACATAAACAAAGTCACAAATGGAGCTTGTCCATTGGAAGTCATCAATGTATTGATTTGATATTGGATTGTTTGAATTCC
>NZ_JAGYZD010000293.1 GCF_018371055.1 Finegoldia magna
TGAATAATAGACCTAGAAAATGTATACAATATAAAACACCTAAAGAAGAACTTTTTGGTTTCTTACCATAGGTGTTGCATTTGATTTGACAATTCGTCTTCAAAAAAAGATAGTGTAAATAAGATATTACGAAGATTTATTGAATTAAAAGAGAGAGGAGTTTCTCTTGAAGATTTTAGTCGTTTATCAGATTATGTTGAGTGTTTAAAAATTGCATATTTAATAAAAGAACACCTTGGTGAAAACAATTTATATATAGCAGCATTAAGGGGTATTGTAGGGCATCATTCGGGTGTGCCTAACGGGGTAAGAATTGCTGAAGAATATGCTTTGAAAAAATCATTAGTTCGTTGTGTAGTATGTACTTCTACATTGGCACAAGGAGTAAATTTGCCAATTAAATATTTAATCGTATCAAGTGTTTATCAATCAAAACAGGTAATTAAAGTTAGAGATTTCCATAATTTGATAGGAAGAACAGCAAGAGCAGGAAAAGAGACAGAAGGAACTATCATTTTAACAGAAAATATCTATAAAAATAGTAAAGAAGACTATAAATTAAATAAGTATAGACGTTTGCTTAATGCTGACAATTCTGAGGAGTGCTCTAGCAATCTTTTAAAATTAGTCAGAGAAGTTGATTTAGGAAATAATAGAACAATTAGTTTTGACTTTTTGAAAAAATACATTAATTCCAGATATTCTAATAAGGCTGAATATACTGAATTGAAAAAAGGTATTATTGAATATAGAGAGCAAGGAAAGGAATGTGGTGAAGAAATTTTTTATAAAATGAATGAAATAGATCATATTCTAGTATCATTGGAAAATTTTATACTTGGCTTTGTAGATGTTGAAGATGCAAGTTTTGAAATTATTAAATCTACATATGGTTACTACTTGGCAAATGAAGAAGAGAAAGAAGAATTGAAGAATATATATAACCTTATTAAAAGTAGTATTGATAGTCTTGAAGTTACTAATAAGCTGATTTACAGAAAAAGTATGTTAGGCATATTGAAGATGAAAGAAATATCTATATTTATAGATGATAATTTGTATGAAATAGTAAATGCGAATTTTGATGAATTAATTAGAATTATTGCTAATAGACTTAAAGAATCAGAGGTTTGCAAGGTTATTCCTAAATTTGTTGATGATAGCTATGTGTATGATTTATTAAAAATGTGGATTAATGGTAAAAGTTATATTGAAATTTGGAGCTATGCAAAATCAGTAAATTTGTTAGTTAAGCGGGGTAAAAAAAGTAGAGATATATCATTGGAAAACATAATAACTTTATGTGATTCGGACTTTGGATATGCTTCATTAACTATAATACAGGCTATTATAGAAGTTTTAAATACTAAGGATTGTAGTGAAAATATACAAGAAAATTTAAGTGATATAATATATAGAATAAGATATGGATTACCGAACAAAGAGTCTGTATTTATATATGAACTTGGATTTGCAGATAGAATTATTTCGCAAAAAATTGCTGATGAAATAAGTGATTTTGACTGTAGCACAAAAAAGAAAACAAAATCTCCAATAAAAAGCAATAGAGAGAAACTGCAAGAATTATTGGCAAACTATCCATCATATTTCTTGGATAGACTGCAAAAACTAAAATAAGATTTCAAGGAGATGGAAGTTATTTTTTCATCTCCTTACTTATGTAAATTCCATAGTTATTTCGTATTTGATAATGTTCATACGTAGTTGATCTTGTAAAAAGTACCCTTACATAATTCCATTCCAATTTCTTGAGATTTTATAGGATCAACCTCTCCTGGTAGAAAAGATTGGATTAAATGCCTAGCCAAAACTGTTCCTTTAGTATCATTGTCTTCTCGTGTTTTCATAAATTG
>NZ_JAGYZD010000294.1 GCF_018371055.1 Finegoldia magna
ACTAGAGTTATCCACAATACAAACAGCCCTACTACTACTATTACTAACTATTATTATTATTTGTATAAACGAAAGGTAAAATATGAAATTAAAAATATCTCAAAAAGAATTACTTAAACATATCAACATTGCCCAAAAAGCGGTGTCATCTAGGACAACTATTCAGATATTAGAGGGAATTTTGTTCATTGCAGAAGAAAACTGCCTAAGACTTGTGGCGACGGATTTGGAACTTATTGTGGATACAAGAGCAAATTGCGAAATCTACGAAAAAGGCCAAATCGTAATTAACTCATCAATGATAGGTAATATCATCAGAAAACTTCCTGATGATGATATATATATAGAAGTGGACGATAACAACATCAACATCAAATGTTTGTCCACTGAATTCAACATTCAAGGTCAAGATTCAAACGAATTTCCATCTCTTCCTTATATAGATAAGGATGTTAAATTGACTTTGGAACAATCAGAACTTAGAGATTCCATCAGAAAAACATCATTCGCTACAAGTATGGACCAAACAAGACCTGATTTGACTGGTGTTTTGTTCAATATTATGAACGATAGAATTGAATTTGTGGCGTTAGATGGTTACAGAGTGTCACTTGATTGTATGAGTAATGTGAGTGAATTCGAAATGAAGGCCATTGTTCCTGCGAGAGCTTTGAATGAAGTTTATAAGATTTTGGAAGAAGGGGAAATCACTCTTAACATTATTACTGGAAATATTATTTTCAAATTGGAAAACACTGATGTTTATTCCAGACTTATCGATGGTCAATACATCGACTACAACCAAGTTATGAAACAAGATTTCTCAACTGTTGTTACTATAGAAAAGAGAGCTTTGCAAATGGCTTTGGAAAGAGCGTCTTTGATGGCAAAAGAAGACAAGGCAAACTTAGTTAAGCTTGATTTCTCGGGAAATGAACTGCACATTTCATCTAATACTGATATCGGTAAGGTGGATGAGTATGTGAAGTGCGAAATCGGTGGCGAAGATTTGAAGATTGCTTTTAATGCGAAGTATTTGTTGGATGGGTTGAAGGTTATAGACGATGACGATATTACTTTGAATATGAGTGGAAGTTTGAGACCGATGGTATTCAAGCCACTTAACGATACCAATTACACATATCTTGTCCTTCCGGTAAAACTTGCAGGAGGTAACAATGCTTAGTGTCAAAATAGAATCTGAATTTATAAAATTGGAACAGTTTCTAAAATTTGCATCCATCGCACAAACTGGTGGCATGGCGAAGGAACTTATAAAAGAATCTTTGGTTAAGGTTAATGACGAGGTCGAAACAAGACGCGGCAAGAAGCTTTATCCAGGAGATGTTGTGGAATTTGAAGGAGAGAAGTACGTAGTCGAATAATGATCGTTCAAAAATTAAAATTATATAATTACAGGAATTTCTGTGAAATAGAATTGGATTTTTGTGATGGTCTGAATCTTATTGTAGGCAGAAATGCCTCGGGTAAGACTAATATTTTGGAAGCTATAAATGTAGCTTTGAAGGGAAAAAGTTTCAAAACCAACACCAATTCGCACTTGATTAAGTTCGGTGAAGATGAGGCGCGTATTGTAATGGATGTGTACGACGATGGTTTTGAGGATAAGATAGATATTACTATTAAAAATAACGAAAAGATACTCAATGTGAACGAAGCTTTTGTGAATACTATCAAAGAATACAATGAGTATTTTGAGTGTATTGTGTTTAAGCCAGACGATTTGAAGATAATAAAAGAATCGAAATCTCTGAGAAGAAAATTCTTGGATGAGTCCATAAGTGGTGTGGATAACTATTACAGGACTGTTTTGAAACAATACAATCAAGTGTTAGATGAGAGAAACAA
>NZ_JAGYZD010000295.1 GCF_018371055.1 Finegoldia magna
ATAATAACATACACAATAAAGGCAGCAAAAGAGTCAATCAACTTAGACAAAGAAATAAGAAAAAAGATGAATGAAACTTTAGAAAAAGCAAATGGAAACCTAAAAAGTCTTATGGGTGATGAAATGAAAATAAAAGACCTCTACAAGAAAGGACAACTAGAAAATATAAGCATAGATCAAAGCGGCCTCAAAGACTTAAAAAAAGAACTAAACAAACTTGGAGTAAGTTTCTCAGTAATGAAAAACAAAGAAAGCAAAAACTATGAAATATTCTTCCAAGCCAAAGACATAAAAGTAATGGAATATGCCTTTAAACAAGTCATAGCCAAGGAAAATAAAAAAGAAAAAGAAAGTATTTTAAAACAAATAAAGAAATACAAAGACCTATCCAAGAACAAGGATAAGACAAAAGAAAAAGTTAAAAGGAAAGTAAAAGAAAAAGTAAAACCAAGTAAAAAAGATATGACCAGAGAAATCTAAGGGAGTAACGAAAAGTTACACCCTTAAATAGCTATAATAACAAGACTTCCGAAAAGCAGAAGTCCAGAATTTCGAAAATCGGAAATCAAGAATTTCGATTATCGAAAATCTGGGAAATATCAAGGCAGATAAGATATAAAATTGAATAAACACAATATTTATGATATAATTAAAGCAATTAAGAGGTCAAAGAGGTGCTTGTATGAATAAGAATAATAAAATAGATAGAGTTCATGATGATGTTTTTAATAGCATAAAAACATTGATGGACAAGGCAAGAAATGAAGTCGCAAGAGAAGTCAATAATATTTTAGTTCAAACTTATTGGGAGATTGGACGTATCATCGTAGAAGATGAGCAAGGTCATTCAGAACGAGCTGAGTATGGAAAAGAACTTATAAATGACTTATCAAGACAACTTACAAAGGAATATGGCAAGGGATTTTCTAAGTCTAATTTATTTAATATGAGAAACCTATATTTATCATATCCAATATTCCAGACACTGTCTGGAAAATTGACCTGGTCCCATTATTGCGAACTCTTATCCATTAGCGATGAGAAAAAACGAAGCTTCTATGAGAAAGAAAGTATTAATGCAAATTGGTCTGTGAGAGAACTTAAAAGACAAATAAAAACATCACTTTTTGAAAGATTGCTCCTATCATCTGGAGAGGAAAACAAAGAAAAAGTTCTAGACCTAGCTTTAAAGGGCAATGAAATAAATAAGGCAGCTGACCTCGTAAAAGATCCTTATGTATTTGAATTTTTAGGGTTGCCAGAAGAAAAGCCTATGATGGAAAGTGATTTAGAAAAAGCACTTATAGATCATATTGAAAAATTCTTGCTAGAACTCGGCAAGGGTTTTATGTATGTAGGTAGCCAACAAAGAGTAACACTAGGCAACACACACTATTATGTGGATATGGTATTTTACAATAAAATATTAAGATCTTATGTCTTAATCGAACTAAAAACAAGTAAGCTAATGCCAGAAGCAGTTGGGCAAATAAATATGTATCTCAATTATTATAAGGCAGAAGTAAATGATGAGATGGACAATGAACCGATAGGAATAATCTTGTGTACAGATAAAGACGGAGTACAAGCAGAATACGCCTTAGGAAATTTATCAAATAAAATATTCGCATCAAAATATACTTTGTATATACCAGACAGGGAAGAGCTTGAAGAACAAGTAGAAAAAGTTATTAAAAAATATAAGGAAAAATAAAATATAAATTATAAGGAGAAGTAGAGAAAAAAATCTACTTCTTTTTTTATTGCAAGGAGGATTAGAATGGCAACAAACAAAAGATATTATTGGATAAAATTAAAAGAAGAATTTTTCACAGACAAAAGGATAAAAA
>NZ_JAGYZD010000028.1 GCF_018371055.1 Finegoldia magna
GTTATAGTTGGTGGCATAATTGGGACATTAGTGGCAATATTATTATTTAAAGTAATTATTTAGGAGTATTATGGAAATTAATAAAATGTATAAAATTGCTTTGCAATATAAACAAAACGCATACACGCCATATTCTAATTACAACGTAGGATGTTGTGTCAAAGACATAGAAGGGAACTATTATGGAGGTTGTAATATTGAAAATGCTTCATTTAGCCCAACAATTTGTGCAGAAAGAACTGCAATTTCAAAAATGGTATCTGAAGGATTTAAGTTAATAGATACTATTTTAATAATTGGAGATTCTGATTTCACTTATCCTTGTGGGGTTTGCAGGCAAGTAATTAAAGAATTTTCTAATGAAGCTACAAAAATAATAATAGCTAAAAATGAAAATGAGTATAAGATTTATAATATTGAAGATTTATTACCTCATGGTTTTAGTGGAGATGATGTAAATGTTTAAATCTGGATTTATTTCAGTTATAGGCAGAAGTAATGTAGGAAAATCAACTCTTTTAAATAGAGTTCTAGGAGAAAAACTAACGATTATTTCTGACAAACCTCAAACTACAAGAAACAAAATACAATTGATATATACTGACGAAAATATGCAAGCAATATTTTTAGATACCCCAGGAATTCAAACACCAAAAAATAAACTCGGAGATTATATGCTCAAAGTTTCGATGTCAACTTTGAATGAGGTTGATGTTATAACATATATTGTAGATACTACTGAAGAAATAGGAAAACTAGACTCTGAAATTATTGAGAAATTAAAATTAGTTGATACAAAAATAATTCTATTAATCAATAAAATAGATAAAACATCAAGTGATAAAGTCAATGAATTAGTAGAAATGTACAGTAAAGTTGGAATATTTGAAGAAATAATTCCAATAAGCGCATTGAACGGAGATAATGTAGAAGGATATTTAGCTTCTTTAAAAAATAATTTGCCTGAAGGTCCAATGTATTATGACAAAGATAGCGTAACTGATCAACCTATTAGACAAATTGTACAAGAACTAATTAGGGAAAAGGCCCTAATGAATTTATCCGATGAATTACCACATGGAATAGCTATAACTATTGAAAAATTCAAAGAAAGACAAGACAGGAATTTAATAGATATAGATGCTACTATTATTGTTGAGAAAAAAAGTCATAAAGGAATGGTAATTGGGAAAAAAGGATCAATGATAAAAAAAATTGGAACTGATGCCAGAATTGATATTGAACAATTATTAGACGCTAAAGTAAATCTGAAACTATGGGTTAAAATAGATGAAGAATGGAGAAATAAAGATTCTAGATTAAGGTATTTGGGTTACAATTAATGGAACAAGATTACATCAAGACACAAGCTATTGTGTTGGAGCATATAATTTATGGAGAAAATTCTATAATATTGAACGTTTTCTGTAAAGAAGAAGGTATTATTGGGATTTTCATCAATAATATTAATTCCATGAAATCAATTATAGAATTTAATGTTCTGTCAGTGAATGATTTTACCTTAAAAAAAGGAAATCAATTCTATTATTTGGTGGATTATGATTTAATTAACTCTAATTTTAATATAAGAACTAACTATAAATCAGAATTATTTAGTTTGGTTATAGTTGATTTAATAAAGTCAATTTTTTACAATGAAGTATGTAATGCAAAAGTATACTCTTTAATATTGAAAACAGTAATATTCTTATCAAAATATTCGGATAATCAGTACGCTTTAATAAATGCGTTTGTATTGAAGCTAGTATCATATCTTGGGTATCAACCAAGTATGTTTTATGAAAATAGTCATAATAGGTTTTATTTAGATGGCGGATTTGTAGATTCCGATGGAGAATACTACCAAATAGATAATTTACATGCAAAATATATGATATACTTAATGAAAAATAGGTATGATGATATAGTTAATAAAAAGTTTGAATCTATAAATGAAAACGAAATTTTAAAAATTTTGCTAAAATACACGATGAACAATTTTGGAATTGAATATTTGGGGTCATTAGGTTACCTTGAATATTTGTAAGGAGAAATAATGTATAACTTATTAATAGATATAGTGACTAATAATATTCCTGAGAATTTTATAGGATTTATAAATAGATCGCTTGACGAAAAAATAAGAAAAGAATTAAAAAAACTGCAATTAGTATATTCAAGTATAGATTTGGATACAATAAAAGATCATTTTTTTATTTACATTACTAATTTAGAAAATACAGGATATACACTAGAAGATTATGAAAATGTAATAAATAAAGCTATTGATTCGATAAATTTCAAGTACAATTATGATTCAGAAAGTTTATCATTTAGACAGTCTATCTTATACATCAAAATTTTTAATGAAAAAGAAAATAAAACAATAAAATTAAAAGGATTAAAAGAAGATAAAGATGATAGCTTAGTTAATTCTTCTACTTTTAACAATTTTTCTTCAGAGTTACTAAAAAACCAAATCATATTAAAAAAAGAAGAAAGATTACAATCATTTGAAAAAAACGCTAATAAACTTGCTAGAGCAAATGGTTGTTCAATTATTAATAACAAAAGCATACTAAATGAATATGCAAATAAATTTGATTATCCTGTAAGCGTTGAAGGATCATTTGACGAAAAATTTTTATGTATCGATAAATCAATACTTTATACAGTTTTGATGGAAAATTTTACAGTATTACCGATGGAATTTGATAACGGAAATAGTTCAAACTTTTTTGTTTACGCTAAAAACAAGAATTCTGAAGATTCCCATGTTTTGATTCAAAAAATTAATGACAAATTAGAAGAAATAAATAATTTGATAAACCAAAAATCTGATAGAAAACTTGAAGACTTTGTTGAAGATTTGAAAACAGTCAATTATATCAATAATTATGGTAACTTTTATGACAAAACTCAAAGACTAATAAAGATATCAATTGAATTATGTAAAATGCTTTCAGTTAGTCAGGAAACTATTGATTCTGTTAGAAGGATAGCATTTTTATGTAAAGCGGATAAAGCTACTGAAATTGTGCAAAAATGTTCTTATTTACACGGGTTAATTGGAAGATTGTATGCTAAGTCTGATGGAGAAGATAAGATTGTTTACGACGGAGTATATGAACACATTAAACCGAGATTCATATCTGAAAACATTCCAAATTCAACTGCTGCTAGAATTGTTGCAATTTCTGACAAAATGGAATATGTTATGTCTTACATAATATCTAATAGTGATGATAATTTTAAATATAATTATAAGTTAAGAAAAACAATAACATCTGTGATTTCAATAATACTTAAATCAGAATTAGATTTTAATTTAAGTGATTTTATTACTAAAATTTTATATGTATTTCTCCAAGACAAGGGAATAGTAGATTATGAGTATTTTGAAAAAAGTATAAAAGAAATTATTCTTGATGTTTATAGAGATGAGTGTATAAAATTAGGTTATGATTTTGATGAAGTTGATGTGATAAATTATGATACTTTGAATATCTTTAAATCAAATCGTTTATTGACTAATCTTCATGAGTTAAATACAAAAAACAATGGTAAGTTAATGGTTCAAATTCTAAAGATGCTGGAAGCAAACTCTAGTGAGTGTAAGTATACTCCGATGGAATTAGATAACAATAATTTGTGTAATTTATTAGAAAAATTGGAAAACTGTTCTGATGAAGACTTACCTTACTATAAATTAATTTTCAAAGGTGTATTTAAGAAAATAAATTAAGGAGAATGTTATGAATAAAACCATGGCAGTTATTTCTGATTCTACAGGTGAAACAGCAAATCAAGTTTTGGATGCTGTTAAAGTTCATTTTGATATTAAAAATGTTAGAATAAAAAAATTCTCAAAAATTATTAGAAAAGAACAGATTGATAAAATATTAAACGATATTAATGGAGAAATTCTAATATTTTCAACAATCGTAGATCGTGATTTGATGAATTATTTAATTGAGAAAACAGAAATGAATGAATCGATTTATTTAGTAGATGTTTTATCATATCCTATTTTAGTTTCAAGTAAGTTTTTTAAGCAACAACCTAAATTTGATGTAGGATTGAATAGAAAAGTTGACCAAGAATATCTTGAAAAGATGGAAGCTTTAGAATTTGCCGTAAAATACGATGACTGTAAGGATAAGTTTGGTATTCTAAAAGCTGATATTATATTAATAGGGGTCTCAAGAACTTCAAAAACTCCATTGAGTTTGAACTTAGCATTCAAAAATTATAAAGTATGTAATATTCCAATTTTACCAGAAGTAAAAGTCCCTTCTGAATTATTCAAAGTTGATAAGAAAAAAATTATTGGTTTGATTATTGATTCTGATAAACTTAATAATATCAGGGAAAATCGAATGGCTAAAATTGGTTTGCAATTAGGCTACTCAGACGATTCAAGAATAGAAAAAGAGCTTGATTATGCAAAAGAAATTATGAACAAGATTGGCTGTAAAATAATTAATGTTACGTATAAAACAATTGACGAAACTTCTAATGAAATAATTTCATATATTGATAAATAACAGTAAAATTTAAGTTCTCATTTTTTGAGAGCTTTTTTGTTTTAGCTATTAAATTATGATAAAATATTAGGAGAATACTGGAGGCAAATGTGGAAAATAATAGATACGAAATTCAAAGAAAAATAAATGAAGACGAATTTTCTACGACATTTAAAGCATACGATAAAAAATTAAATAGATATCTTAGTTTCAAGGAATATAACGACAATAAATATTTTGATACATTAACAAATAGTTTAAAATCTTTATCAAACTTACATCATCCTAATATTCTGGAAATGTATGATTTAATTATTAGTTCGGATGATAAGTGTTTTTTAACTTATGAGTTTTTTGACGGAATATCATTGGATAATTTGTTCAAAAGAAAGGATGTTTCAGAATCTTTTCTATTTGATATTTTGAGAAAAATTTTACTTTCATTAATTTATTCAGAAAATAATGGAATATTTTTTGGGAATTTACGAATTTATAATATGTCAGTAGATGAAAATAATAATTTTAAGATTGATATTTTCAAAAACTTCGATGGTGAAAACTTTGGTAATAGTGAAGCTCAGTTAAATCATAATATTAACCTATTATTAGAAATTTTAGAAAATTCTAATATAGATATTGAAAATAGTAGTTTAAATAGTTTTTATCAAAATTTAAGAAATAACTCATATGATGATACTCAAGGTATTATGAAAGATTTAAATGAAATTAATAATTATAAAATGACAGGTTCAAATAATGAATCTATAGATAATACAATTAAATTAGATTTAAAAAATGAACATGAAAAAAATATGTCCTATAAAATAGATGAAAATTTATTTGAAGAAGAAATTAAGAATAAAAATAAATCTCATAATTATCTTAAATCTTTCTTAGTGTATTTTACATCTGTATTATTAGCTTTTATTGCTGCTGCAGCAATAATTTTTTACTATAATTTGAGGCCAAAAGCACCTGACTATGTTGGAAAAAACCTAAGACTTGCTGTTGATCAAGCTACAGCGAATGACATTGAATTAGTTGTGGATAAATCATTAAGCGTGGATAAGTCAGATTTTAATAAATATGTAGTTATTGGTCAGAGCCCAAAAGTTGGCGATAAGCTTTTATTTAAGAAAAAAATTAAGGTAGAACTTGGATTAGAAAAAGAAGATACTATGATTAATTTAATAGGTTTAAATTTGAAAAAAGCTAAAAAAGAGCTATCTAATCTAGGTGTAAATGTTAAGAAAGTTAGATACAAAAAAAGTTCAGTATATGATGAAGGTGTAGTAATTGACCAAAGCATTGAAGCTGGTAGAAATATTAAAAATGGAGATTTCATTACTATAACTGTAAGTTCTGGTAAAGCAAGAAAAACAGAAACGGTTGAAGATGAATATACTCCACCTGAAGAAAATGAAAGACCTAATGAAGATGAAACTGATAATTCTAGTGTAGATAATAATGATTCTAATTCAGATAATAATCAACAATCTGATAATGAAAATACTAGGAAAAACGATAATAACAGTGGGGAATAATATGGAGTATTTTTCGATTTCATATAAGGGTGATATCAGAGAAAAAAATGAAGACTACTATAAAAATGAAACTTTCAATGATTCTCAAATATTTTTAATAGCAGATGGTATGGGAGGATGCAAATACGGGGAAAAAGCTTCTGAAATTGCTGTTGAAGAGTTTTTGATTTGTTTTAAAAATCATTACGATGAAAAACTTAGCATGAAAGATCTAATTTATGGATCAATTCATCATGCGGGTTATAAAATTTTGGATTTCTCAAAATCAAATAATTGCCTAAATAATATAGGAACAACATTCTTAGCTACTATTATTAAAGAAAATACAATGTATTTATTCAATGTTGGAGATAGCAGAGCTTATTTACAAAATGAATATGGGTTTTTTCAAATATCAAAAGACCATGTAGTAAAAAATAATGAAAATTTTAAAAATGCTATAACAAGAGGACTTGGCTTTTTAAGTATGGATAAACCTGATTATATTATTAAGGAATTAAACTCTGATGATCAGATACTCATGGCTACCGATGGTTTTTACAAATTCATTGATAATAGTAGTATTGAATATATTTTGAAATCAAACTTAACCGTAAACGAAAAATGCAATACATTATTAGAAAATGTAATTAATAAATCCGATGATAATATAACAATTACATTAATTAAAATTTAAAAATTATTTATAAGCTATCGAATATCGATGGCTTATATTTTATAAAGGAGATTTAAATGGAAGAAAACAATAATAAATTAGCTTCAAATTCTTATGTTAATTTATTTATAAATAGACACGGACATGCTCCGACTTATTCGATAATTACACATGGTTGTCAAATGAACGAACATGATTCCGAAAAAATCAAAACATTACTAGAAAACATGGGATTTGAACAATCTGATGAAAAATTAGATGCAGACTTTATTATTTTTAATACTTGTTTGGTAAGAGAAAATGCAGAAATGAAAGTCTATGGGCAATTAGGAGCATTGAAAAACTTAAAAAGAGAAAATCCAGATATGCTTATTGCAGTTTGTGGATGTATGATGCAAACTGGCCCAGCGAGAGATATAATTAGAGAAAAATATCCACAAGTAGATATAGTATTTGGAGTAAATAACATAAATTCATTACCATATCTTATAGATAGACACCTAAGCAGTGGAAAATTAGTTGTAGATATTGAAAGAAAAGATGATATTGACGAAGATATTGCTATCAAAAGGGACAATGAATATGTTGGATATGTAAATATAATGACAGGATGCAATAATTTTTGCACTTATTGCATAGTTCCTTATGCAAGAGGAAGAGAACAAAGTAGATCTGTTGAAAGTATTTTATCTGAAGTGAAAAGAATGGTAGATCAAGGCTATAAAGATATAACTTTACTTGGACAAAATGTAAATTCTTACGGTAAAACACTTGAAAATCCTGTTACGTTTACGGAATTATTAACTAAGGTTAACGACGTTGAAGGACTTGAAAGATTAAGATTTTTGACAAGTCATCCTAAAGATATTTCGGATGAACTAATCGATGCTATGGGTAAATTAGATAAAGTTTGCGAAAACATTCATCTACCATTTCAAGCAGGATCAAATTCGGTTCTAGAAAGAATGCATAGGAGATATACTAAGGAATCTTACTTAGAAAAGGTAGAAAAATTAAAGAAAAGCGTAAAAGGAATTACTTTTTCAACTGATATTATAGTAGGATTTCCAGGAGAAACCGAAGAGGATTTTCAAGACACTTTAGATGTGGTTAGAAAAGTTGGATACGAACAAGCTTTTACATTTAAATATAACAGAAGACCGGGAACAAAAGCTGATTTATTCGAAGATCAAGTTGATGAAGATGTAAAACAAGATAGACTAGAAAGACTTTTAGATGTTGCTTATCCGATTTTTTACGAGAAAAACAAATCTTATCTTGGAACTATACAAGAAGTATTAATTGAAGGAGAAAGCAAGAATAATCCTGAAGTAATGACAGGAAGAACTAGGACATTTAAATTAGTAAATGTTAAATGTGATAAATCTTATATAGGGAAATTAGTAAATACGAAAATTGTAGATTTTAATTCTTTTGCATTAACAGGGGAAATGGTGGATTAATATGAGTTATACTCCTATGATCAAACAATACAAAGAAATAAAAGAACAAAACAAAGATTGTATATTATTTTTTAGATTAGGAGATTTCTATGAAATGTTCTTTGAAGATGCATTACTAGCATCCAAGGAACTTGAAATTGTTTTGACACAAAGAGACTGTGGAGAAAACCAAAAATGTCCAATGTGTGGTATTCCTTACCATGTTAGTGATGTTTATATTAATAAATTGGTATCAAAAGGATACAAAGTTGCTATATGTGAGCAACTAGAAGATCCCAAATTAGTAAAAGGTTTAGTGAAGAGAGGAATTATTAAAATCTATACTCCTGCTACAGTAATTGAAAATGAGAATTCTGACACTGGAAATTTTAATTACTTGATGAGTATTTCAAAAAAATCAAATGAAGTAGCTATTTCGTATATAGACATCTCAACGGGTGATGTTTCATATACTAATTCTACATCTGATGATATTTATAAAATAATTGAAAATGAGATTTCAAAAATTACTCCGAAGGAAATTATATTTAATGATCATGAGTTTTCAGCCAAATCATTAGAAACAATAGCAACTAAGTTTTCTATTGTATTGACAACTATTAATAATAGCACTAATGCTTTAGATTTCATTAATAGCAAGATAGAATACGATAATAGCAACAGTGAAACAACTAATATTTGTGTTGCGAATTTATTAAAATATGTGTTCAGATATCAAGGGGATTTAGTTCATATCAATAGCTCTAGTAAATATTATATTAATGAATTTATGGAGATTGATTCTAATAGCGTTATTAATTTAGAAATTCAAAAAAACTTATACACAAATTCTAAAAATGGTAGTTTGTTCGGAGTATTGAATCATACAAAAACATCTATGGGATCTAGACTATTGCATAGTTATCTAGAAAGACCATTGATGGATAAAGAAAAAATTCTAACTAGACAAAGTAGGGTTGAAGAAATTTTTGAAGATTATGAGTTATTAGTTAATTTAGAAGATAGTCTTGATGGTATATACGATTTGGATAGACTGATAGCTAAATTATCATATAAAAGTGCCAATGCCAAGGATTTAATTGCTTTAAAAGTTTCTATTGAAAAGATTCCATATTTAAAAACTCTCTTAAATTGCAACAAGAAAAACATACAATTAATAGGAGAAAAATTAGATGATTTAGGAGACATATACGATTTGATAGACAAATCAATAGTTGATGATCCTCCAGTAACTTTGACAGAAGGAAACTTAATAAAATCTAATTTTTCTAATGAATTAGATCAATTGAGGTATAACAGAGTTAACGGAAAAAATGAATTAGTAGAATATGAAATGTCTGAAAAAGATAGGTTAGGAATTAAAAACTTAAAAATTGTTTTCAATAAAAAACTTGGTTACTTCATTGATGTAACCAAATCTAACTTAAATAAAGTTGGAGATGATTACGAAAAAAGACAAACACTGACTAATTCATCAAGATTTAAAACTAAACAATTAGAAGCAATAGAATCAAAAATTTTAGATTCTGAGGATGAGATATTTGAACTTGAATATAAAATATTTGAGGATATTAGAAAAATAATTCTAAAAAATTTATCTAGAATAAAAAAATCAGCTGATTTGATTGCAATTATTGATGTATCAAATTCACTTGCTAAATGTGCTTACTTGAATAATTATATTAAGCCTGATATCAATACTTATGGATTAATTGATGTACTAGAATCAAGACATCCTATAGTGGAGTTGAGTGTGGGCCAATCTGAGTTCATAACAAATGATATTTTAATAGGATCAGGCAAAAATGATATACAGTTAATTACTGGACCTAATATGAGTGGTAAATCTACGTACCTAAGACAAGTTGCCTTGATTTGTATATTGAATCAAATTGGTTCATTCGTACCTGCTACTAAGGCTAATATATCGATTGTGGACAAGATTTTTACAAGAATTGGTTCAAGTGATAACTTATTTAAAGGTGAATCTACCTTCATGGTGGAAATGAAAGAAATGAGCAACATTATTAAATATGCAACATCAAATAGTTTATTAGTTTTAGATGAAATTGGCCGTGGCACATCAACATTTGATGGACTAAGTCTTGCTTGGGCTATCGTTGAATATATTTCAAAGAATATAAAAGCAAAAACTTTGTTTGCAACTCACTATCATGAACTTACAGAATTAGAAAAGAAGTTGGATAATCTTATAAATATGAAAGTCGATATAAAAGAAACTAATGACTCTATTATATTTTTAAGAAAAATTACTAGAGGTTCAACTGATAAAAGCTATGGTATTGAAGTAGCTGAATTAGCTGGAATGCCAAAGTCTCTTATAAAACGAGCAAAATCAATTTTAAAAGAAATTGATAAGGAAGACACTAAAATTGATTTACCAATTGCAGATTTTGCAGTTCCAAACGATGAGAACGATGAAAATAATATTAGTGAATTGGAAAACTTCAAGGATGAAATTCAAAATATTAACATAAATGAGATTACTCCTCTTCAGTCCCTACAACTGTTGAATGAGCTTGTCATTAAAGCTTCGAAATTAGGTGATAAAGATGATTAAGTTATTGTCAGAAGATACAATTCAAAAAATCGCAGCAGGTGAAGTTATTGAAAGACCTGTTTCAGTTATAAAAGAGTTGGTTGAAAACTCTATAGATGCTGGAAGTGATACCATTGTTGTAGAAATTAAAAATGGTGGAAAAGATTTTATATCTGTTAGCGATAATGGTTCTGGAATTGAAAAAAACGAAATAGAATTAGCATTTAAAAGACACTCAACTAGTAAGCTTGAAAAATTTGATGATTTGTATGATATAAGGACATTAGGTTTTAGAGGAGAAGCACTAGCTAGTATTCTTGCTGTGAGTAAACTTTCTGTAAGTACGAGAACAAAATCAGAAAAAATTGGGAAGAAAGTTGAGTTTAGAAATTCAAAAGTTATAAGTGAATCTGATGTTGCAATGAATGTCGGCACTAAAATAGTAATCAAAGATCTATTTTACAATGTACCTGTAAGAAAAAAATTTATGAAGACAGATCAGACAGAAGCAAATCTAATAACAACTACAATGTACAAATTTGCTATTTGCAACACAGATGTTTCTATTAAATACATTAAAGATAATAAGACTTTGTTTGAAACAAAAAAGAATTCTTCCATAAGGGAGAATATTATTAACTTATTTGGCACTTCAATGTCCAATAATCTACTAGATATTGATATAAATTCACGAGATTACAAAATCCATGGCTATATTTCAAATAATAATTTGTATAGAGCTAATAGACAGATGCAATATATATTTCTAAATGGTAGATTTGTTAAATCAGAAGACATTAGAAATACAGTAGAATCTAATTATAAATCTGTAATACCAAATGGGAGATTTCCATTATTTTGGCTGTTTTTTGAAATAAATCCCAAGCTTGTAGATGTTAATGTTCATCCCAATAAACAAAAAGTAAAAATTTCTATTTTAGATGAAATATTGGAAGAACTTAACAAAAAAGTTAGATTTTTATTAGAAAATAATGCAAGAATTGCAAATATTAGCCAGGCGATTTCTGATGATGATAAATACAAAGATTTAAGAAGAAATTATTTTGAATCTGATTCTAACTTAACTAACTATAAATACGATAAGGTATCAGAGCCAACTTATTCTTATAACCTTTTTAATGATAATTCAAAATTAAGCAATTTGAGAAATATAAAATATAAAGATGAAGCAGAAGATATTATCAGAAAACCAAAAACTACCGAAGATTTTTTTGGTGGTAACAAGATAGTAAATCAAGATAATTTATTTAATAACGATAGTGAACAAATTGAAGTGGAATCTTCTTTAAAAAAATATGAAAAATTTGATATACTAACAGTTTTATTCAAAACGTATATTTTAGCTAAGGATGAGTTTGATAGTAAAATTTATTTATTCGATCAACATGCTTGTCATGAGAGAATTAATTATGAAAAATTAACAAAACAAATGCAAGAAAACGAAGTAATATCACAAAATATAGCTTTTCCAGTTAATATATCTTTAACTGATGAATTAATGGAAATATATGTGAATAACAAGAGTATATTTGAAGAATTGGGATATGAAAGTGATGTTTTTTCAGATGATTCCGTTGTTATTCGTGCTGTTCCTTATTTATTTGGAAATTCAAATGCTGAGTT
>NZ_JAGYZD010000296.1 GCF_018371055.1 Finegoldia magna
ATATAATCCACCGAGGAGTATTTTTGCGATTCACCTGTTAGAATCAAAACGTCTTCGATTTTTTCGCGTCTCATTTGTTTCATTTCAGATTCTATTTCATCCATGGTAAGTTTCGCACGGACGATATCTGATTTCGCCCTGAATCCGCAGTACTTACAACTGTTTTCACAATAATTTGCGATGTAAAGAGGGCTGAACAAATACACGTTGTTTCCAAAATATTGTAGTCTTAGTTTTTGTGAGATTTCTCCCAATTCTTCTATAAAATCAATTGCAGCATCACTCAACATATTGTAATAATCAAAATGGTCCAATGCTTCGTTGTTTTTTATTTTACCCAAAGTTCTTCTGACATCATTAGCCGTTACATTTACAGATTTTACCTCAGATAATTTTTCGGAAATTTTATCGTAAATGTCCGAATGAATATCTTGCATATTGTTAAAATATTTGAATTCTTCCATTTGTCGCCTACTTAAAGAAATCTCTGAGTGGAGATGAAGGGTCAGCACCCGTTTCCAAAACTCTGCCTGGTTTTGCGATGTGAGCTAGTCTTCCTGCCTTGATTGCTAGTGCGAAAGCTTCTGCCATTTTGTTGATGTCGCCGCTTGTAGCAATGGCAGTGTTTGCCATGATTGCACTTGCGCCCATTTCCATGGCTTCACACGCTTGTGATGGTTTGCCGATTCCTGCATCCACAATCACTGGCAAATCAATTTCGTTGATGATGATTTGGATGAAATCTCTCGTTGCAAGTCCCTTGTTGGATCCAATCGGAGAGCCCAATGGCATGATGCAACTTGCACCAGCTTCTTTCAAATCTCTTGCGAAGTTCAAATCTGGATACATATAAGGCATAACGACGAAACCTTCGTCAGCCAAAACTTTCGTAGCTTTCAACGTTTCTACGTTGTCTGGTAGCAAATATTTGCTGTCACGCATGATTTCTATTTTCACGAAATTGCCGCAGCCCATTTCACGAGCAAGCCTTGCAATTCTAATAGCCTCGTCTGCATTTCTCGCTCCTGAAGTGTTCGGAATTATCGTCACATTTTCTGGGATAAAGTTCAAAATATTTTTCGTATCGTCTGTATTTGCACGTCTAAGTGCCACAGTAATCATCTCGCAGCCTGCAGATTCTACGCAAGCTTTGATAAGGTTAGGGTCGTATTTTCCAGATCCAAGTATAAATCTTGAGTCAAAAGATTTGCCACCCAAAATCAATTTATCTTCCATTATTTTCCTCCAATAACCAATTAAGTGCGATTATAGCTTGTGTGCTTGCCGCCATCATCACGTTTGGATAGTACAAACCGATGTCGGTCTTCGTTTCAAAATCGCCACAAACTACAATGTTGTTCATTTTTTTTATTTTCATATCTAATTTTTTCACGCCACCAATTCCAGACACCGATATTAGCTTTTTGTTAGTTCCGATAAAATGTTCCAACACCAATGACTTTGCGTACTCGTCATCGAACGCCTCGATTACGATATCGTAGCCGTCGGTCAATTCGTCGATGTTACTTTCAGTAACTTTGATGTTTTCAACAGAAATATTTGCAAATGGCAAAAAATCATCACAAATTTCCTTGAACGCGTCGACCTTGTACTTGCCGACATCTGTTGGCCTGTAAATTTGTCTGTTTAAATTGGAATATTCAACTGTGTCGTAGTCCACTATTTTGATGGTGCCAATGCCTGATTTTGCAAGTAAAAAGCATGAATTGGTACCCAAACCACCACAGCCAAGGATCAGAATTTTGGATTTTCTGAAAATGTCTGTGTGTTCGGGGATTTGTCTTTTAAAAATCTCCTGCATTTTAACCTCC
>NZ_JAGYZD010000029.1 GCF_018371055.1 Finegoldia magna
GTTAATGTTTCATCTTTTATGAAGTCTTCATATTGTTCAATTGCTTTTTTAATATCATCTGTTGGCTTGATTTTGATGATGATATTATCTAATACATCAAAGTCATTTGATTTTCTCATTTGTTGAACTTTACTTACAAGCTCACGCGCATATCCTTCCATCAATAATTCATCAGTGATTTCTGTGTCCAAGATTACAAAATAATCTCCTTGCATTGTCACATCGAAGCCTTCTTTGGAGTTGATTCTTACATCAACGTAATCTCTCTTAATGTCGATGTCTTCATCGTCTAATTTAATATTCAAATCTGATTTGTCTAGTTTTGATACGAAATCCTTAGCGTTGATATCTTTCAAATAATTTCCAAAAGATTTGATGTGTTTACCAAGAATACTACCTGCAACTTTGAAGTTAGGTTTTAGTTCGTAATTCATAAATTCGGACAAATCTTTCTTGTATTCGATATCTTTTAAGTTGATTTCTTCTTTGATTAAATCCTTGAACTCTTCAATCTTATCCTTAAATCTTTCATCTAGGACTATTTTCTTCAATGGTTGACGAACTTTAATATTCACTTCTTCACGAGAAGCTCTTGCAAGTGTTACAAAAGTTCTTACCATTTCCATTTTTTCTTCTAATTTATTGTCGATTAAATCTTCATTTACCTTATCGAAATAAGCTAAGTGAACTGATTTTTCGCCAGTTAAATCGTGATACATTTCCTCTGCGATAAATGGAGTAAATGGAGCGATTAATTTAGTAAGTCCAACTAATATTTCGTAAGTTGTGTTGTAAACAGATTTTTTGTCATCATCCATCTCTGTTTTCCAGAATCTTCTTCTGTTACGTCTGATGTACCAGTTTGATAAATCTTCGATTACAAAGTTAGAAATTTCTCTGGCAACTTTTGTATATTCAAATTTATCCATATTTTCGAAGTAGAATTTTTGTAGATTTGTAAACTTAGACAAAATCCATTTGTCTATCACAGCTCTGTCTTTATATTCTACAAAATATTCTGTAGGATCCGTTTCATCAGTTGTCGCATACATTTGGAAGAAGTTGTAAGTGTTTCTGAATGATCTGAAGAATTTGCTTTCTACTTCTTGTAATCCACTTACATCGAATTTTGTTGGAATCCATGGTGGAGATACATAAAGTGAGTAGAATCTAACAACGTCCGCCCCGTATTTATCGAATAATTCTATAGGATCAATTGTGTTACCTCTGGACTTACTCATCTTCTTTCCATCTTTATCCAAGATCAAATCATTTACCAAAACATTTTTGTATGGTGCTTTTCCTGTAATCATTGTAGAAATAGCTAACAATGAATAGAACCATCCACGTGTTTGGTCAATTCCTTCGTTGATAAAATCTGCTGGGAACACTTTATCAAAATCATCTGTATGTTCAAATGGCCAGTGTTGTTGTGCAAAAGGCATAGCTCCAGAGTCAAACCAAACGTCAATGACGTCTTTTTCTCTAGTCATTATTTCGCCACATTCTGGACATCTAATGTGAACATCGTCAACGTATGGTCTGTGAAGTTCGATATTTTCATCTATATCTTCGATAGCTAACTCTTTTAATTCTTTTCTTGAACCAACAGAAATTGTATGATTACATTTATCACATTTCCAAATATTTAATGGAGTTCCCCAGTATCTGTTTCTAGAAATTGCCCAGTCTTTAATATTTTCTAGCCAATTTCCAAATCTTCCTTCTCCAACATGATCTGGATACCAGTTCACACCGTTATTGTTTTCAACTAATTTATCTTTTAATTTGCTAACTTCAATGTACCATGATGGTTTTGAATAATAGATAAGTGGTGTGTGGCATCTCCAGCAGTGAGGATAATTGTGTTCAATTTTTTGTTTCCTAAATAATTTGTTTTCTTCTTTTAATCTTTGTAAAACTTCTGGATCTGTATCCATAACTTGTTGACCATCCCATGGACCGCCAACGAATTTTCCTTCTTCATCAACAGGATTGATTAATGGCAAATCGTATCTTCTTCCTGTTTGATAATCGTCTTCCCCAAAAGCTGGCGCTGTGTGAACAATTCCTGTACCATCTTCAACAGTTACATAATCTGCCAAAGTCACATAAAATGCTTTTTTGTTAACATCATAAATAGGTAAAAGTTGTTCGTATTCCATATACTCCATGTCTTTACCTTTTAATTCTTTGATTAAAGTGTAGTCTTCGCCTTCGTGACCCAACAAATCGTGTGCTTTGTTTTTTGCAAGATATATTTTTTCTCCGTCTTTCTCTGCCAAAATATAGTCAATATCTGGATGTACTGTCAAACAAACATTTGATGGCAATGTCCAAGGAGTTGTAGTCCATGCCAAGAAATATTCATCTGCATCTTTTCTTTTGAATTTAACATATGCTGTTGTAGTTTTGATATTTTCATATCCTTGGGCAACTTCGTGTGATGCAAGACCAGTACCACATCTTGGACAATATGGAAGAATTTTCGCTCCTTCATAAATCAATCCGTCCTTGTACATTTTGTCAAGCAATGCCCATACTGATTCAATGTAATTATTGTCTAAAGTAATATATGGATCATCCATATCCACATTGTATGCCATTCTATCTGACATTTCTTGCCATTTTTCTCTGTAAGAAAATACAGATTTCTTACATTCTTCGTTGAACTTTTCTACTCCGTAATTTTCGATTTCTTTTTTATCGTGAAGACCAAGTTTCTTTTCAACTTCGATCTCAACTGGAAGACCATGAGTATCCCAACCGGCTTTTTTATAAACTTTATATCCTTGCATTGTTTTGTATCTGCAAGTCATATCTTTTAACGTTCTACTAATAACGTGATGAATTCCTGGTTTTCCATTTGCAGTTGGAGGGCCATCGTAAAATACATATCTATTTTCTTCATCTCTACTGTTGTAAGTTTCATTCAAAAGATCAATCTCTTTCCAATACTTACTAGTAGCCTGTTCACGTTCTTTAACTGGTTTCTTAGAAAGTTCCTTAAACTTTTTCATAAACAAATCTCCTTATAAAATAATTAAAAAATCCCTTGGAAAATAAATTCCAAGGGACGAATAAACCGCGGTACCACCCTAATTGTGTTAACCTCTCATTTCTTATAACGTCAAGTAATACGCACAGACCTATTGGATCTGTGAGCTTCTTTCAGATGATTTGAATATTTCTTAATTTATCCCTCTCACCAAACAGGATTCTCTGTAAAATCAATCAAAATATTCCGTTCTGATCACAGCTTTTAATAGAATTATAATATTATATTTTTAATAATTTGTCAAATATTTATGAAAATTATACAAAATTTCACGTACCAATTCATCTAAATTATTTTGCAAATGATATAATGAAATAAACAATTAATGAAATTTACATAAACACTTTAAATTTTAATATTAGGAGGACAAAATGAAAAACTTTAAAAATTTTAAAATCATTGCATTAGCTTTTGTATTATCGGTTTCAATATCACAACCAACATCAGCTATAAAGCAAATCGAAAAAGTTTCAATCGAAGGAAAAAAACGATACGAAACAGCAATACAAATATCCAAAAAATCTTATCCAAGAACATCAGACACAGTTATAATCGTAAATTCAGAAAAAATCGCAGATTCGTTGTCAGTTGGTGTGTTGGCGCATAAAATAAATAGCCCTATACTTTTAACAGATCATGATGAAATTAACCAATCTACTTTAAAAGAAATTCAAAGACTGAAAACAACAAATATTATACTTGTAGGTGGCACTCAAAGTATTTCCAAATCACAAGAAACAAATCTAATAAACCAAGGTTATAAAGTAAGAAGGATTTATGGAAAAGACAGAATAGACACATCATTTTCAATCGCAACAGAACTTTCTAATCTCAACCAAACAAAACAATTTGATAATGCATTTGTGGTTCACGCTACCAAATCAATCGTAGATTCAGCAAGTGTAAGTGCAGCTGCATGTAGTATGAATAGTCCAATTTTATTTGTTGGAAATGACACAAAATCATTTGAAGAAAAATATTCAAACTATACATTCAACAACACGTATTTAATAGGTGGAGCTACAGCAAAATTATCCAAGAATTTTCCAAATTCAAAAATCATTTATGGGAAAAACAGAAATGATACAAGCATGATAATAGCTGACACATTCTTCAAAGATACTAAGTCTGTATTCTTAGCGAAAAACGGAGAACAAAGATTTTCTGAATTGATTGACTGTGTTACAGTAGCACCATTTGCAGCAAATGAAAAATCCCCCATCATTTTTGCATCAACAAAAAACAACTTAACACAATCAGAGAAAAATTTCTTCGACAAATTAAATCCAAATAAAATAACATTAGTCGGTGGTGGTCTTCATCCTAAATTTGACGAAATAATTGGAAAAACTCCACCGAAAAAAGAATATGTATTATTAAATGTATCTCAAATTAACCAAAACAAAGCCGGTTTGCCGATGGGCTGTGAAGCAGCATCACTTCTGCAATGTTTACACTACAAAAACATCAAAACAAACACAAATATCCATCAATTTATAAAAGAAATGCCACTTGCAAAAGACAACAATCCAAATCACGGATTCGCAGGTTCTCCTTTTAATATTGACGAAAGAATTTACCAATCAATATTCCCAGAGCCATTAACAAAATGGGCTAACAAATACGCAACAGCAGAAAATATTTCTGGCAAATCTTCAGAATACATCAGAGAAGAAATCGCAAAAGGAAACCCTGTAATATTCTTTGCTACGTATAAATTCAGAAATCCAACATTCAAAGATTACTTCTGGGGCAAAAATGCACTCTACAACGCACACGTAATGGTAGTAGATGGCTACGACAAAAACAGAATGCACATAGTAGATCCAGCAGAAGATAAACCAAACGGTTATTGGATATCCCGCTCACTTTTTGATAGCAGATACAACATCAAAAAATACGCCGTCGTTGTTAGATAATTTTATAATAGATACAACAAAAGCCACCTTAAGGTGGCTTTTTGTTATTAATCTATTTTTCTAATCTTAATAAATTTTATTCATAGTAAGATTGGAATTGTTGTACTAATTGAGCTGCGATAACACTTGAAGGTCTGATTTTTGCCAATTCTTCTTTTGCACGGTCAATTGCTTTACCAACTTCAACTCTCTTGTCGCCATGTCTTCTAGCTTGGATAGCTTTGTTCATAGCTTCTTTTAATGTTTCGATTTCAGTTTTTGTTGCTCTGTAATCTTCGCTGTTTAATGCTTCGAATACTGCTTGGTCTAATCTGTCGCCTAATTGATAAATTTCAGCTACAGTTGCTTGTGGTCTTAATCTTAAAGCTGTTATTTCACTGATTTCAGCGTTTAATTTTTTGATTACTGCATCAGACATATTTTTCAATTCATGATATTTTAATGATCTAGCTTTTGCTAATTTGTGATCCAAATCAGATCTTACATAGATGTTTGCAGTATCATTTAATCCAGCATCTGGGTAGCTGAGTAATTTTTGTGATAATGCTTCGAATTGTGCCATATAAACTTTCATGTCTTCTACTGTGTGGAATGGAGATGCTGCTATTACAAATCCTCCGAAGATGTATTCAGCGATTTCTGCATGTGCTGCATCTACTTTGTATCTTAATTGAGTTGTAGCAAATCTGATTGCTCTTCCCATTCTTCCTAATAACAATAATCTTTGTGGAATAGATGATAAGTCATAAATATCTGCTACTCCCATTCCTACTGCTGTTTGGTCTATTTTTTCGCTAATTTCAAGAGAAGTTTCGTTGAATTTGTCAACCATTTCTTTTTCGTCTTCTCTTTTAACTTGGATTGAGTTAACTTCGTTTTGAATTGATTTGATTTGTCTTTTGTAAACTTCTGCTTCATCAATTCCTAATTTTTCAGTTTCTTCTGCGCCTTGAACGATTTCAAGTTTATCTTCTTGTGCATAAGATACTGCTGGTGCTACTGTTCCCAATAACATACTAGATAGTAATACTACTGATAATGCTTTTTTTAACATATTTTTCATCTCCTAATAATTTAGTTCAAATGTTTTTACTTGGTCTTTTAATTCGATTTTAACGTTGAAATCTTTAACCCATGTTCCAAATTCAAATCCGTTGTATTTAACTGATGCAACTCCGTTGTTAAAGTAAACGTCTCTTGCGATTGCTTTTTTAGTGTTTGACACTGTTACTTTTGCTGGTCCGTTGTACTTTTTACCGTTTTTAGTTGCTTTGAATTCGATTGAGAATATTCCAGCTTTTCTTTCTGAAGGGTTGATTTCTGTTATTTTATATTCGTCTTTGTCAACTTTTTTGATTACGTTTAGTTTGAATTTATTAGTTACTCCGTTTTTTGTAGTTGCAGTTATTGTAGTTGATCCTTCTGCAACTGCTTCGATTGTTCCTTTTTCATTAACTGTTGCAATAGCTTCGTTGTCTGATTTGTAAGAAACTTGTTTTTCTAATGCATTTTCAGGGAATACAAATGTCTTTGATGCTAAATCAAATGTATCTCCAATTTTTAATGTAGTAGATTTTACTGAGAAACCAATGTTTTTAACTTCATAAATATCTTTTCCAACTGAAGAGTTACCTCCAACTACCCCGCCACCATTTGTATTAGTGTTAAGATATTCTGAGTTTTCTCCAGTGGCTTGTAAGAATGGAATTCCTTCTACGCTGTGACCAGGTTCTACGATATGAAGTTCAAAGTTTGATTTTGCACAACCATCTTTTGAAACTACTGTAATCATCACAGTTCCAGTTCTTAGTGGAATGATTGTTTTTCCAACGACT
Source organism: Finegoldia magna (assembly GCF_018371055.1). Lineage (GTDB taxonomy): Bacteria > Bacillota > Clostridia > Tissierellales > Peptoniphilaceae > Finegoldia > Finegoldia magna_I. The sequence goes on from NZ_JAGYZD010000029.1 coordinate 6,813, forward strand.
CTTGCCATGAATGCATTAGATGAGTAGATGAATACTTCTTTGTCTTTAACTTCGTTAGGTCTTACTATTGGGCTGATTGTTGTTGTTTTATTGATTGAGATGGCTCCCATGTTGCCTTCTTTAAATTCGATTTTTTCAGCCTTGATTTTTGGTCCAGTAATTTTTTCCATTGCTGCGTGAAGTTTCTTAACTTGTTCGTCTAATTCACCACATTTTACTGTGATTCTGAATTGCAAACCTACTGTTTTTGAAATTTCTTCACTTAATTCTTTTACGATAAATGAATTACCAAATTTTGTTCTTGAAGCACGTACTTTTTTAGCTTCTCTGATTTCTCTCCAAACTGCAGCTTTTTTGTAAATAGTAGCTATGTCGTTTGGTCCCAAATCAGGATAAGCTAACAATTCTTGTTCCAATTGGTCAAATTTTTGGATGTAATCCATAATTTGAGCTTCACTAGCAAAAGGATTAACAGCATATAATAATCCAGTTATTATATATTCTGTTATTTTAGTGTGAGCTGCTACAACTTTGTTAGATAATTCAGTAGATGCAAATCTGATTGCTCTACCAATTCTAATCATCAATTGTACTCTTACTGGAATTGTAGATAAATCATAGATTGTGTTTTCTAATGCTCCTACAGCTTCTGCACTTCCTACTGCTTGGCGTTGTTTCATTTCAGCTACTTTAATTTCTTTGTCTAAGAAATCATGTGCTTCATAAAACTGATCCATAACTTCCTTGTACTTTTCATCAGCTGGTTCTATGTCTTCAACTGATTTTACAGCTTGTGTCAAACCTTCTTTTAATTCTGAGATTTCAAGTTTAGGTTCTTCTTGTTGTACTTCCAAAGAATCTGCGAAAACTTCACTCAAAGGTGCAACAGCTATAAAAGTCATAGCGAAAACTAAAATCATTGCTAATGATTTCTTTAAATGTTTCATATTTCCCTCCTATGAACTAAATATTTTATTTAACAATCGGCACTACCCGCTATTGATTAAAACCCAAATTTTATGGTCTCTTCGTGATTTCTTATAGTTATAGTCGCTTCGAAATCTTTTCTCCACACTCCAAATTGACCTCCGTGGAATTTAGATTGTGCATGACCTGAATTGAAATATATTGTCCTAGTTAATTTTCTATCGCCACTTTTTACTGTTAGCTTTGCTGGACCAGAATATCCTCTGTCTCCTTCTTTTGCATCTATAAATACAGTGAATATTCCAGCGTGTCTTTTAGATGGTGCAAATTTTTCTACAGTAATTTCGCCTTTTTCTTTTGGTATTACAATTATGGTAATGCTTGTTTGTAATCCTTCTTTTGTTTTAATATCTACCTTTGTTCTTCCGATTTTTTTAGCAGTAATCACTGATTTTGAATCAATGTCAATTATGTCATGGTTACTTATACTAAAATCAAAATTTCTTATAGCAGTTTGTGGATAAGTTAAAATTTTTGAATCCAAATTAAACTTATCGCCTTGTTTGATAGTGACTGATGGAACTGATACTCCCAAACTTCTAATGACTTTAGGATCTAATTTTTGATTATCTATCGGTGGTTTAGGTGGTATTACTGGGATTTCTGTATTATCCGGATCTGTTTTTGGATCATAATCATTATCCCCAATTACCTCAATCATTTTTCTATCAGGAACTCTAATTCCTTCTGGAGCTACCAATAGATTAAATCTTTGTGTAATTTTTCCATCGACTGTTTTTATCAAAATATTTGCATTTCCAACATTTACTGGATATACTGTTCCGTCGTTCTTTACAACTGCAACATTTTTATCCAATGATTCAAAAACAACTGGATCGTTGTTGAATTTTTCTGGTTGAACTGTAGCGTGAAGTTTTCCTTTTTTCTTAACGCTTATGAATCCTTGGCTACCTTCTTTTACAGTGATTGAAGTCGGTTCTTCGATTACTTCATCTGGATCAACTTCCGGAACTGTATCTCTTGGAAGAACTTCACCAGTAGTTCCGATAGCTTTGATACAAGCATTTGCATTTTTAACTTCTTTAGTCAAATCAGTCCATTTTTCACCTTGTGATGAAACATAAGATTGACCTTCTTGAGCTTTTGCTTTTGAAGCATAATCTGCAATCGGCATTTCAATAGGCATTGGATATTTGTAATTAGAAGCTGAAGAATCCATGTACGCTACTATTGCAAACTTTTCTCCCTTTTTTACTTTGATTTGTGTAGTATCCAATGTGTAATATCCAGGATATTCAATTACACCGCTGCCGATTTCTTCTCTTTTGGCTGCCAAATCATCTGTAGATTGCAAATCTCTTACAATGTACAATTTGTATTGTGTATTCATCGCAACTGTGAACAAACCAGCTTGATAAATTGTTTGATCTTCATCAGAAGTAAATACATTCGCAATGTAGCCTTGCATATTGTATCCAACACTTCTTGTTGCTCCGAAATCGTCGTATTGTGAAATTACAGCATTAGGATCTTTTCTTTGAGGAATGAAGACTGCATTGGACTTACCACAGAAACCATCGTAATACGATACGTAATAGTAACCACCATCCATAAAGCTTGTTCCCCAACTATTTTTTACAATCCATGCTCCATCTCCAGGAGCCTTTGCTTGGAATAAATTTTTTGAAAAATTATCATCCCATCCTACTATTGTTCCTGCGTGATCTGCTTTTCCACTTCCAGGATTGTAATAACTTTTAGTTTCTTTCTTTTCGTAATATTTTTGAGAACTTAAAGTTGTGTAGACTCCACCGTATTCCATAATAGCTTGTTTGATAACATTAGTTTCATTTGCATTGTGAACATCTGGAAGATAAATGACTTTATCAAGATCAAAAGCTCTTTTGACATTTGTAGGTGAAACATTGATGTAAGCATCGTAAGGATCGTCCTTTTCTAAAATCGGACCTGTTCCTCTCGCAAGATATGATGTTGCAATATCTCTGTTACCTCCATCATTTGGACCCCAATCGAATCCGTGCATGTTTCTCATGTGTTTTTCACTAAAATCAAATTCTTTGCCAAATAATTTTAAATAAGACTCCATGGAACCATATGTAGCAAATGTCCAGCAAGAACCATTTTGTCCTTGATTTTTGACTGAGGAAACTCTGTTAGTTTTTCTCAAATCATATTTTGCTGGCAATGCCGCTCTGGAAGCTGAACGAACTGAATCGTAAGATGTCTTCAATGGAGATATTATCAATTCGTCATCCTTGGAATTTTCTTTAAAACTATTTTCAACAGGACTTAATTCTAGTTTGGAATTTTTGTTTTCGTCTGCATACGTTGGACCAGTAACCATCATAGATGATATAAGAACTGTTCCTAGTAGTAGACTCAAAATTTTTTTGATTTTCATAACGCCCTCCTATTGAAATATGCTACTAGATTAATAGCCTTAATAAATATACTTTAGTTATCAAAATTATTTAGTAATAGTACATCTATTAATTTAGTTTTCGGTATTTATTGCATTAATTATATCACATAATTTCAAAAAATCTATGTTTTTAATGAAATTTTACATTAATTATTTAAAAATTTACATTAATTAACATTGATTTTAACGTACTACAGTAGAAATGTATAGATAATCACAAAATATGACATTTTATTGAATTTGTTCAAGATATATATTTATTCTTCCAAAAGTAGTATAATATAGTTGTTAATTCTTAATAGTGTTATGTATACTATTTTAATCCTGAATTAATATTTAAAATTATTGCAAGGAGTTGAATATGAAAAGAAAAAATTTATTGCTTTTTATTGCGGTTTTTACGTTGCAATCACTGTTTTCTACAAGTTTTGCAGACAGTCAAAACAAATTTAAATTAAACGATGATTTAACTGTAAAAGAAATCGATTTTTCTGAAGCGCCTCGTAATCCCGCATTTAACAGACAAAAAAGTAGTCCAAAAACCACAAAAAACTACGGTTCAAACGAAGACCCTTTCTTGGTTAACACAAACTACGATTTGTTCAACCAAAAAGAAGACATTCCAAGGCAAAAAGCTTATGGAATTCCAGCAAACTACGATTTACGTCAACACAACAGAGTTACTCCCGTAAAAGCTCAGGGGCCAAACGGATCTTGTTGGGCGTTTGCTACGTATGGTTCTGCAGAATCGAATATGCTTACTAATGGTCAGTTCACAGATTTTTCTGAAAAACATTTGAGAAATACTCATGGTTTTGACTGGGGTCCTGATCAAGGTGGTACAAGAGCAGTTGCTGCAGCTTACTTATCAAGATGGTCTGGTCCTATTTGGGAAAAAGACGATCCTTATTCTGCTTACGATTTTAGTTCTCCTTATAATTTAATTCCAGCGAAGGAATTGAAAGAAGCTTTGTACATTCCAGATGTAAACAATAATCAAGATCGCGACAGATTAAAAAGAGCTATAATGAGATATGGCGCATCTTACACGACTGTAAACGGAGATCCAAGCTTTACCAACTTTTATTCTATGAGTCATTACAATCCTGGTTATGGTTGGCAAAATCACGCCGTAACTATTATTGGTTGGGACGATGATTATTCAAGATATAATTTCGGACTAACTCCACCTGGAGATGGTGCTTGGCTTGTAAAAAATAGTTGGGGCGATCGTTGGGGAAATCAAGGTGGATATTATCACGTATCGTATTATGATGCTCACATTGCCAAAGGAAACTGCATTTTTGTTTTAAAAGAAAAAGATAGAAATAAATCTATCTGGTATTACGACGATTTGGGAATGACTGATAGCATTGGCTACAATCAAACTGGTTGGTTTTCAAATATTTTTGGTCCCGTAAGTAGAACTAGTCAAATCGATGAAGTTGGATTCTTTGTTCCTTCAAATGGAGCCCAATACGAAATTTACGTGAACACAAATATCGGTGGAAACAGCGGATTCAACGATAAAGTTTTAGTTGCACGTGGAACTGTGGAAAACGCGGGATACACTACTGTCAAATTCAATCCACAAAGAATAAATGCCGGAGCTTATTTTGCACCAATTGTAAAACTTACAACTCCTGGTTACAGCTACCCTATTCCAATTGAATCTATGATTTACGGATATTCTTCGAGGGCAAGAGCTGGATATAATCAATCATTTATTTCTAACGATGGATATAATTGGTCTGATCTGGCAAGAAATAGAGCAAACGCAAATGTATGCTTAAAAGCTTTCACCAAACCTTATTCAGGAACCAATGTCGATCCAACACCAGACCCTGATCCAGTGGAACCTACACCTCAACCAGATGTTCCCGAACCAGATCAAGAAATTAGAGTAAATAAAATCACAGTATCCGAAGACAATATTACTTTAAGAGAGGGAGAAGACACACAAATCAACGCAAAAGTTTATCCAGAAAATGCGACAAACAAAGAATTGATGTGGTCATCTTCTAATACAAATGTGTGTGCTGTAGATAATTCTGGATTAATAAGAGCTTTAAATCCTGGACAATGTTA
>NZ_JAGYZD010000297.1 GCF_018371055.1 Finegoldia magna
AATCCAATATTTCGTAGCTTTTTGGATATCTTCCCGAAAGCACAACTTTTCCATCTACAACTGTGATTGGAAGTTTCATTCCGTCATCAATTTTCTGTGCAATCCCCTGTTGTTCGAATATTTCGGGATTCTTGTTTATTTTGAACCTGTCGACAACGACCTTTTTTGTTTTTAATTTCTCCAAGAAAAATGACAACATCACAGAATTTCTATTATCCATTTCATTTTCGAACAAATTATTCTCGTCTACTTTGTTCTCAAAAATCATCATTTTCATACTATCACCTATTATAATTATATCAGATAATAATGTGCTTTATTTATGATAAAATAGTTGTAACAAATTCAAGGAGATTATCATGCAACTTTTAACTGAAACTCAAAGGAAACATTATTTGGATATTTGGCACAGAGACAATGGAATATCAAGTTCTGGACTTAAAGTAATCGCCTGTATATCCATGCTTATCAGTCACATTGTGCAATGCAATATGCTTCAAAAATTCAACATTTATCCTACGATGACACTCACATCATCTGACTGGAGAGTCACAGTAGGAGCGTTAATGCTTTTTATCGGAAGAATTGCATTTCCGATTTTCGCATTTCTGATTGTAAATGGAATGTTTCTAACTAGAAGCGTAGAAAAATACATAATAAGGTTGTTTTCCTTTGCGATTATTTCAGAAATTCCTTTTGATTTGGCGATTAGTGGTGAAATGTTCGATTTTTATCACCAAAATGTGTTCTTCACGTTGGCACTTTCTGCGTGTCTTATATTTGTCGTAGAAAAAATCGATAAGTTCGACCAATCAAATTTAATAAAGACGATTTTAAAATTAATTTCCGTTGCTATTTTCTGTGTAATCGCCAATTACTACCACACAGATTATTCTATGCTTGGAATTTTAGCGGTGTTTTTGTTGTATTTGGGCTCATCTTCCAGAAGAAACACTTACATAGCGATATTGTTCGGGTATTTTTTCGAAGCGTATATGTATTTGTTCGTGTATCTGTCGATTCCCATCATTCACTTTTACAACGGCAAAAAAGGCAACATCAACAAATGGGCATTCTACATTTTCTATCCTGCGCATTTGTTGTTAATTAGTTTTATTAGAGATGTCGTGTTGTAGTTTGAATTTTAAGCTGAAATACATTAGAATTATATATTATACTTTTAATGGAGAATTTTATGGAGAAAACTAAAAAACAAAGTGAAATTTCACTGGAATCTTTTGTGACAATCGCTGTCGTTTTCGGACTTTTCGGCTACATTGCAAAAGTTATGGGTCTTGGCAATATGTTCAATACTTTGATGAAAACGGCGCACGATTTGCTGCTTAACACTGTGTTTTTCATAATGGCAATCGCAGTTTTAACAGGTGCGTTGTCCAAGCTTTTAAGCGAATTTGGAGTTATTGCGCTAATCAATAAGATCATCAGCCCTATTATGAAACCACTTTACAATTTACCTGGAGCTTCGGCGCTTGGTATATTGACGACGTTCTTGTCGGATAATCCGGCAATCATTGGACTTGCAAAGGACAAAGGATTTGCAAAATATTTCAAGAATTATCAGCTTCCTACGTTGTGCAATTTGGGAACATCGTTCGGTATGGGATTTATCGTGTGGACTTTTATGTCTTCACTTGGAAATGGTACGGAATTTTTCAAGGCGGCATCGCTTGGAGTTTTGGGAGCAGTAGTGGGATCCGTTGTTTCTGTAAGAATCATGATGCATTTTACGAAAAAATTCTACGCCGATACTGATGAACAAGTGGAATTTGAAGAAGAACAAATCTTAGATGAAAAAGAAGATTT
>NZ_JAGYZD010000030.1 GCF_018371055.1 Finegoldia magna
AAATTCAATATACCAGTACTTGGTGTAATACCAGAAATTAAGGAGAAATAGTATGGCGAAAAAACACGCTTATTATGACAATACATCTATGATTGATGAGGCAATCAGAACATTGAGAACAAACTTGTCATTTTCATCAATAGATAAACAATTAAAAAAAATAGTAATAACATCCTCACACCCTAGTGAAGGGAAATCGACAATCGCATTAAAACTAGCTAGATCAATGGCGAAGAATCACCAAAAAGTATTGTTGGTTGATTGCGACCTAAGAAACCCATCAATCGGTAAAATAATGGGAACTCAATTTAATTTGGGGTTGACTAACCTTTTAGTAAAAGGATTGGATTATGATCAAGTGAAAATCACAGATAGCGAGGAAAGTGACCTAGACATTATACTCACAGGACCAACTCCTCCAAATCCATCAGAATTACTTGGATCTGAAAGAATGAAAAAATTATTAGAAAAACTAGAAACAATATATGATGTCATCATATTAGACACACCTCCTGCAGGAATACTTACAGATGCACAAGTATTGTCGACAATGGCAGATGGAGTTTTACTTATAGTAGCGCAAGGTGAAACAAAATACGAAGAAATAGACGTAACTCTTCAAAATCTTAAACATGTTGGAGCCAACGTGTTGGGAACAGTGTTGAATAAAGTAGAAGTTAAAAACAAACACAAGTACGGATATGGATACGGCTACGGATACAAATACGGAAGCAGCCAATCCTAATATATAATATAGAAAAAATTGGAGAAGATTATGATAGATATTCACACACATGTATTGTTTGGATTAGACGATGGAGCACAAAGCCTTGAAGAATCCATGGCAATCATCCACAAATATATAGAAAATGGATATCATGGTGTGGTAGCTACGCCCCATCATTATAACGGAAAGTATTTACCATCAAAAAAAGAAATCATTGAAAGCAGACAAACTATCTTAGACGAACTCAAAAATCAAAACATAGATTTCGAGATATACCTTGGTAATGAAATATTTCTTGATGAAAACACATTACATGAATTGGAAAATCATGAAGTATTCACATTAGCGGATTCAAAATATGTATTAATCGAATTTCCATTCTTGGGAAAAGTTAACTATGCACCTTCTCTAATCTATCAAATTCAATTATCAGGATACATTCCAGTACTTGCACATGTCGAAAGATACCAAGTCACAAAAGAAGAATTTGATTTTATTGAAAAAATTTACAAAGCAGGAGCATTGTTCCAAATAAATTTGAGTTCATTAAAAAATGTATCAAGCCAAGAATATAAAATGGCAAATAAATTACTAGACAAAGATATGGTTCAAATAGTTGGAACGGATACCCACTCTCCAGAAAGAAGAAATCCAGATGTTAAGAAAGAATTGGAATATTTGAAAAATAAAATGGGAGAAGATTGGTATAATGAAGTTGTAATAGAAAATCCACAAAAAATAATACACGATGAATTTATTAGAAAAACTGAAATAGTGGATGAAATCCCTAAAATAAAAAAAGAATCATTCTGGAAGAAAATATTAAGAAGGAATAAAAATGAAAAATAGACTAAAATTTTTGATCATTCTTATGAGCCTAGTTGTAGTAACAACTGGCTGCTACGAACAAGAAACTTACGTTTCTGTGAGGACTCAAAAATCCAAAGATAAAAAAGAGGCAGAGGAAACAGAAAAAGAAGTAGCAGAAAGAATCGAAAAAAATAACGAAGAAAAACCCGAAAATACAGAAAAAACACCAGCTAAGAAAATGGCCACAGTAAACGTGGAGTCATTGAATTTAAGAAAACAAGCTGGAGCTGATCAAAGACTATTGGCATCTATTCCTCAAAACACAGAATTAGAAGTATTAGAAGAAAAATATGTTGATGGAGTCAAGTGGACAAAAGTAAAATACAATGATATGGAAGGATTTGTCCTATCAGAATACGTCAATATAAAAACAGGAGAATAATATGAAAAACAAAGTATTAGCAGTAGTATTAGGAATAATTTCGTTAATAGCATCAGCGTTTTTTTCGTATAATTTGATATCAAACAAATTATTACCTAGCAAATATCAAATAATTATAGTCTCTGGGCTTTTGTTATTAACATTGCTAGTTGTACTATTATTATCCAGACAAAGTATAGTTGCCAAAACTTTTGGAATAATACTTTTTTCAATAATCGTCGCTTCAACAATTACGGGAACTTTTTATATAAACAAATCCATGAAAGCACTTGAAAAAGTTTCTGATTCTGAAAGCATTAAACAAACCAAAGTCAAACTATCATTAGTAAAGTTAAAATCATCTAACCTAGAAGAGCTAATCAAAAAAAATGACTTGGTGACACAGGTATATGAAAAAGAAAACAAAACAGATATTGATACATTTGTTGATGAAATAAATGGGAAAATTAATAAAAACCTTAAAACAACAGATGTTGATTCATATATGTTAGCAGCAAAAAATCTCATAACAAAAAAAACGGATTTTATCGTACTAAATGAAGCATATAGGTCTGTAATTAAAGACTTCATACCAGAATTTGATGAATTAACAGAAGTAGTAGGGGACAAAGAATTTACTAGAATCAACAAGCTTTCAAATCAAGCTGAAGACAAAAATTCGTTTAACCTATATATTTCTGGGATAGATACATATGGTCCTATTGAAACAGTGTCAAGATCAGATGTTAATTTAATAGTTTCAGTAAATCAAGAAACAAGAAAAATTTTGATAACAACAGTACCAAGGGATACTTATGTTCCAATTGCTGGTGGAGGCAACAATCAAAAAGATAAGCTAACACACGCTGGAATATATGGTATTGATTCGTCAATCAAAACACTAGAAAATTTCTTGGATACAAAACTTGATTACTACGCAAAAGTTAACTTCAATACATTAATAGAAGTAGTTGATGTATTAGGTGGCGTGGATGTTGATAACGTACAAACATTTAGTGCAGGTGGATATGATTTTCCAAAAGGAAAAGTTCACTTAGATGGCAAGAAAGCCTTGGTATTCTCCAGAGAAAGATATCATTTAGCTGATGGTGACCATGATAGAGGAAGAAATCAAGAAAGGGTATTAAAAGCCATAATAGAAAAAGCTTCCAGACCAGAAAGCTTACTCAAAACATCACCAATACTATCAATAGCTGAAAAATCAGCACAAACCAACATGTCAAAAGATTTTATGGTTAAAATGATAAACAAAGAAATAGATGCACCAAAAGGATATAACATTGAATCACAAGATTTAAAAGGTACAGGCAAAATGGGACTTCCGTCTTATGCCATGCCTGGATATAGACTATATATGATGGTAGCAGATGATAGTAGCTTGAAGGAAGTAAAAGACAAGATAGAAAACACATTAAAAAATTAAGTCGGAATGGACTAGGTTAAGTCAATTTTAAAATAATTATAGCATTTATTAGGGAGAAAAAATGAGAGTATTATTAACAGGTGGTGCTGGATACATTGGTTCGCACACAGCTGTAGAACTATTAAATAGCAATCATGAAGTTATAATAGCGGATAATTTCACTAATTCAAAACCAGAAGTATTGAACAGAATAAAACAAATAACAGGTAGAGATTTTAAATCATATGATATAGATGTAAAAGATAAAAATAAGTTATCTATAATTTTTAATGAAAATGATATTGATGCAGTAATACATTTGGCTGGTTTTAAAGCTGTTGGAGAATCTGTTTCAACTCCATTAAAATACTATAGAAACAACATCGATACAATATTGACTGTACTTGAATGTATGGAAGAATTTGGAGTAAATAAGATTGTTTTTTCCTCATCCGCAACTGTTTATGGCGAAGAAAACAAATCTCCTAATGACGAGTCAATGAAAAAAGGAACGTGTTCAAATCCTTATGGCTGGACCAAATTCATTATAGAACAAATAATAGAAGATGCAGTACGTTCCAATAAAAATTTATCGGGTGTAATACTACGATACTTTAATCCAATTGGCGCACATAAAAGTGGTTTGATAGGAGAGGATCCCACGGGAATTCCGAACAACCTAATGCCTTATATAACACAGGTCGCAATTGGAAAAAGAGAAAAACTTACAATCTTTGGAGACGATTATAACACTCCAGACGGCACATGCTTAAGAGATTATATTCATGTGGTCGACTTGGCAATTGGTCATGTAAAAGCATTAGAATTTGGTTGCAGCAAAGGGATTAATATTATTAATTTAGGTACAGGAATCCCTTGTAGTGTACTAGAATTAGTTAGTTCGTTTGAAAAAGCAAATAATATTAAAATAAAAAAGGAAATAGGTCCAAGAAGACCTGGAGATTTAGATGAAGTTTGGGCAAATGCTGACAAAGCCGCTGAATCCATAAATTGGAGAGCTACTAGAAGCTTAGAAGACATGTGTAAAGATTCGTGGAAATGGCAGAAAAACAATCCAAAAGGTTACAATAATTCATAGAAGGAGTCGGGCATTTGAGTTTATGATATTTCAAATTTCAGAATTATGATAGCCGGTATTTTAAATTAACAAATTTTCAACTCAAAGAGTATAGATTAATAAAAGGAGAGACATGAAAATTGAATTTTCACCACCTGATATAAGTAATGAAGAAATTAAGGAAGTGATAGATGCTTTAAAATCAGGTTGGATTACAACAGGACCAAAAACAAAAAAATTAGAAAAACAAGTTGCAAGTTTTTGCGAAGCAGATGGTGCAGTTTGTTTAAATTCACAAACCGCATGCGCGGAACTAACTTTACGATTGCTAGGAATTGGTAAAGGCGATGAAGTTATTGTTCCGGCATACACATATACTGCTACAGCATCAGTAGTATGTCATGTAGGTGCTAAGTTAGTTATTGTTGACTCATATCCAAATAAAACAGAAATGGATTATGATAAATTAGAGAATGCTATAACTGAGAAAACAAAAGCGATAATACCAGTAGATGTTGCTGGAATACCATGTGATTATGACAGAATCCATAAAATAGTGGAGAAAAAGAGAGCTATTTTTAAGCCTTGTAATAATATACAAGAAGCGATTGGAAGAATAGCAGTATGCGAAGACGCTGCACATGCATTTGGAGCAAGCTATAAAGGAAATAAGATAGGAAGTGTGTCTGACTTTACATGTTTTAGCTTTCATGCAGTTAAAAATTTTACTACAGCAGAAGGTGGAGCAGTGACTTGGAAATCGATAAATGGAATTAGTGATGAAGACATTTATAAGCAATATCAATTATTTTCGCTTCATGGACAATCAAAAGATGCGTTATCTAAAATGCAAGTTGGCGCCTGGGAGTATGATGTAATAGGACCGTGGTATAAGTGTAATATGACAGATGTTTTGGCATCAATAGGAATAGCTCAGATGAAGAGGTATCCTGATATGTTGATAAAAAGAGAAAGTCTGATAAAGCTATATAACAATTACCTAGATCAATTAGGAATACTTTACTTAGATCATTATTCTGAAGATTATCGTTCATCAGGACATCTATATATAACAAGATTGCTGAAAGATGATGAAAATAAGAGAAATATAATTATTAAAAAAATGGGAGAACAAGGTATTGCATGTAATGTTCATTATAAACCATTGCCGATGCTAACGGCTTATAAGAAATTAGGTTTTAAAATAGAGGATTATAACAATGCTTATGATTTTTATAAAAACGAGATAACTTTACCTTTACACACTCTTCTTTCTGAAAAAGACGTAGAATATATTATAAGTAGTTTAAGAAAATTGTTGTAGGGGGAAATTTTGTTTTATCAAAAATATTTAAAAAGAGTTATTGATTTTCTTGTATCTTTAATTATTTCGCCGATAGTATTAATTGTATGTATTATTTTTGGAGTTCTTATATATATTGAAGATAAAGGGGATATTTTTTATATATCAGAACGAAGAGGAATAAATGGGTCGGTATTTAAAATGTACAAATTGAGATCAATGAAAATAAATTCACCTGACTTGAGAAATCCTGACGGATCAACCTATAACAGCAAAAAAGATGAGAGATTAACGAAAATAGGGAAAATAATAAGAAAACTATCAATAGATGAGTTGCCTCAAATTTTCAACGTGTTAAAGGGTGAAATGTCTTTCATAGGTCCAAGACCAAGTTTGGTGAGTATGAGATATAATGAATTAGATGAATATAGAAAAAAAAGATTAAATGTTTTGCCTGGAATAACAGGGTACAGTCAAGCGTATTATAGAAATACAATATCGCAATCAGAAAAAATAATAAAAGATTGCTGGTATGTAGATAATATTTCGCTCAGTACTGATTTAAAAATTTTAATCAAAACAATTAAAATTGTTCTGTTCAAAACAGGTATTTATAATAGCTAGAGGGTTACTATAGTATGAAAAAAAAGAGAGTATTAGTATTGGGAGCTTCAATTTTGCAAAAACCTTTAATTGACAAGGTTATTGAAGACGGATATTATTTAGGAATAGTTGATTATAATGAAAATGCAGTCTGTGTTGAACAAGCGGACGAGTTTTTTTGTGTTAGCACGACTGATGAAAAAGGTGTATATGAAGTTGCGAAAAAATTCAAGGCTGATGCAATTGTAACAACCGCTACAGATATGCCGGTTAGATCAATAGCTTATTCATCTGAGAAACTAGGTTTAACTTCAATAAGTTATGAATCCTCTCTTAAGGCTACCGACAAGGCGCTTATGATTCAGTCCTTTGAAAAAGACGGCGTACCACATCCGTGGTACTTTGTTTTAGAAAAGGAGAATAATTATGATTATAATCAATATTCTATAAAGTTTCCATGTGTTATTAAGCCAACAGATAGCTCTGGGAGTAGGGGCGTAAAGCTAGTAGATTCAGTAGACAAACTAAACGATGCTATTATATACAGTAAGGGTTTTAGCAGAAACGGATCAGTAATTGTTGAAGAGTACTTAGTAGGACAAGAAATCAGTATAGAAGTTATGTGTATTGATGGAGTTTCAAATATATTAGCAGTTACCAAAAAGGAAACAACGGGTAGTCCGTATTTTGTTGAGCTTGGACATAGTCAACCAGCAAATATTGAACAGAAATTAATGGATGAGTTGAGATGCTTAGTAAGTGCTACCTGTGAGTCTATAGGTGTAAAAAATGGGCCGGCTCATATAGAAGTCATGATTACCAAAGAAGGACCTAAAGTTATAGAAATGGGAGCTAGGATGGGAGGAGACTTCATAACGAGCAATTTAGTACCACTAAGTACAGGAATAGATATGATAGAATTAATGTTAGAAATATCACTGAATGAAAAAGTAGTTTTACCAATAAAAAAACAAAAAGGTTCTGCTATTCGTTATTTTAAAATAAATCCAGGAAAGATAAAAAGTATTACAAGGCTAGACGATGCAAAAAAGCTACCAGGGATAGTAGAAATTGAAATATGTGTAAAAGAAGGAGACAATATTTCAGAAATAAAAAATAGTAGGGATAGAATTGGTCATGTAATAGCAGAGGGAGATAACGAAATTGAAGCTATTGCAAATGCTGAAAGAGCAATTAAGATGATTAAGATAGAGGTTGAAAATGAACGATAAAACTATACTTTTTTTAGGTGCTTCTAATTATTTTCTTGATGCAGCGAAATACGTAAAAGAAAAAGGATATAATTTAATAGCTGTAGACAATCAAGAATTGCCAAAAGCTGTTGTGAAATCAATCGCAGATGAATCTTATTCGATTAGCACAATAGACATCGAAAGCGTTTACGAACTGTGCATTAATAAGAAGGTAGATGGTATATATGCTGGAGCAAGCGAAGTTAACATACCAGTAGCAATTGAATTATGTGAAAGATTAGGCCTACCATACTACACAAATAAGAAACAGTGGGAAATGTCTACAAATAAAAGAATTTTCAAAGATAAATGTATAGAACACGGAATTAATGTAACAGAGACATTTGATATCGGGGATGACAAGCTAGATGATATGAAGTACTATCCTTTAGTTACTAAGCCAGTGGATAACAACGGATCAACTGGAATAAGTATTTGTAAAAACAAAGAACAACTAAAGGCAGGTATCGAAAAGGCGTTAGACAATTCGAAATCAAAGAATATTTTAATTGAAAGATATATTCCATCAGATAGCGTAATCATACAATATACAATTCAAGACGGAATAGTAAAATATTGTGGTATGAGTGACAAGAAATCAAAAAAAATAGAAGAAAACGCAGCGCCTGTTATGGCACTACAAGTATTTCCTTCCATCCATGAGGCAGAATATTTAGAGAGCACAAATGCGAAAGCTATAAAAATGATAAAAGATCAGGAAATCGAATATGGTGCTATATGGATTGAATCTTTTTATTATGAAAATAAATTTATTTTCAATGAGATAGGATTCAGATATGGAGGTTCATTGACTTACTATCCAGTAGAGTATTTTTATGGTATAAATCAGATGAAGATACTTATTAATCATTCGTTATATGGAAATGGACTATATAAGAATTTTGATGATATTACTGAAGTAAATCACGATAAGAACAAATTATATTCAATTTTACCTATACAAATTAAACCTTGTACTATAAAACAAATAAGAGGCATAGATAGATTGCGACAAATACAAGGAGTTCATGAATTTGTTCAATCACACTCAATAGGAGATACTATACCAGCTTCAGGGACTACACTACAGGTGTTTGGATATTTGCATGTTACGGGCAATACGATTGAGGAAATTAATGATACACTTAAAAAGTCGAAAGATGTACTAGATGTAAGTGACGAAAATGACGAAAATATGTTGTTTACAATTTGGGAGATATAATGAAAGACAAATTCCTATATATATCATCTGAAGATATATATTCATTGATAAACGAAAATTATGATTATATATTATCAACAGTTCAAGAAGCGTTATTGTTAACTCAATCTGACACTGTAATACAACATGATAAAACATCGCTAATAATAGATGAAAGAACTCAGAACAGAATTAACTGCCTTCCTGCTACTATTTTAGATAAAAACATTTCAGGGATAAAATGGATATCAGTTTTTCCATCTAATAAGAAAAAAGAAATAGATAATGTTGAAGGATTTACTTTGTTGTCTGAAACAGAAACGGGAAAGCTTAAAGCAATATTAAATTCATCATTAGCAACTAGTCTAAGGACTGCAGCTGTTGGAGCAATTGCTGCTAAGTATTTGGCTAAATCAAATTCAAAGGTTATAGGATTTATTGGTGCAGGTGAAGAAGCTAAAGCTCACTTTAAATTAATAAAATGTGTCATTCCAGAAATAAATACATGCTATTTTTCTTCAAGAACAAAAACTAAAATTACAGATTTAATTAATGAGTTAGAGAAGCTTTATCCAGATGTAAAATTTATTAATTCATCGAATGATTATGAAGAAGCTGCTAGTAATAGCGACATAATAATTACAGCCATTAGTTCCCAAGAGAAGGTCTTGAAGAAAAAATGGATAAAAGAAGGAAGCTTGTACATTCATGTTGCAGGACTTGAAGATGAATTTGATGTAGCATTAAGCGCAAATAAGATTATTTGTGATAGTTGGGAATGTGTAAAACATAGGACGCAGACAATTTCACAGATGTACAAAAAAGGATTATTGAAAGATAGCGATATATATTCTGACCTTGTTGACATAATAAATGGAAGAAAAAAAGGTAGAGAAAGCAATAATGAATTTATTTACTTCAATTCTGTAGGATTAGCTCTTATAGATGTGTGTCTAGCAAATAGTTTATATGAATTGGCAGTTGAATACGATAAAGGAAATTGGATTGTAAAATGAAAAAAAATGATAAAACCGACAATCATACTCAGAAAATTACAGGATATAATAGTTCAAGAGGAATTGAATATATAACTGTTCATTTAAAAAAATATAATTTATTGCAAAAGTACTTTATAGAAGAAAATGTCGGCTTTTTTAAAAAAATTTATATTATTTTAGATTTTATACGGTGTACACTACGATACGGATGTGGAATAAATGATTATTTTCAATATAAATTTTTCTATAGAAGATCATATGATAGAAAAAAATTTATTGTAGCTCGTAAATGGAAAAAAATAGTGACTATTTGTAATGGAAAATTAAAAACTAAAGAGTTTGATGATAAGAGCATATTTTACCAAAATTACACTGAATTTCTTGGGAGAGCTTGGATAGATTTAAGCAAAGCAACATATGATGAGTTTCATGAGTTTGTGGTTAAATTCCCGGTTTCTATGTATAAGGTAAAAGATGGTAGCGGTGGAAATGGAATAGGAATACTAGATTACGATGCAATATCAGACTTGAAGCAAAAGTATTTGGAATTACGTGCTATGAATGTAATTTTAGAAGAATTAATTATACAGAACCAAGAAATGTCAGATTTCAATCCGTCATCAGTAAATACATTAAGAGTTGTTACTATAAATACAGGTAAAACTATTGAAATAATGAACGCTGTATTTAGGTGTGGAAATGGAAAAGGATGCACAGATAATTTTCATCATTTAGGACTTGCGGCACTAATAGATATAGATACTGGAATAGTATATACACAAGCAATAGATAAAAAAAATAATAGATATATATTTCACCCAAGATCAAACAAACAAATAGTAGGATTTAAAATTCCATACTGGGAAAATGTGCTTGAAACAGTCAAAAGAGCTGCTGATGTTAATAAAAATATTAGATATGTAGGTTGGGATATAGCTATAAAAAATGATGGAACTATTTGTATTATTGAAGGTAATAGCGCATCAGATCCAGATGTTGTTCAAATGCCTGATCAAATAGGGAAGCTACCATTTTACTCTAAAGTATTAGATAAGTTAGAAAGGAAATAGAATGACATTAATAATAATTTCTGACTTTATGCAGGATGAAATTTATCTAAATGAAGAAGTAAAATATTATGACGAGAAAGATAAAATATTTTTTTTCACAGTAAAAGGCCATGAATATAGTAATACGCATATAAACATTCCTAGCTATTTCAAAATTGGCAAGTTAGGTATACATTACAATTCAATTATTCATAGGATTACATGTTTAATAAGAAGTATTTTCAGGAAAGATATGATTAGTGAATTAAAATATATGGTAGAAACGAAAAAATTAACTTTTAATTCTCTAAAACGTCTTTTCTTATTTTCATCTAAAAGCGAATTGGTATTAAGTAATATAAAAAAAGTATTTGATAAAAATCAAATGTTAAAGACAGAAAATCTTATTTTTTATACATATAGGGTAGGGTTTTCTAGCTTGGCCTGCTGCCGATTAAAAGATATTTTTCCTAATGCTAAGGTTGTATCTAGATGTCATGCGCAAGATATATTTGAGTTTAGAAATAAGGAAAATTATTTGCCATATAGAAGCTATCTATACAGTAGAATTGATGAAATACATTGTATATCAGAAGACGGAATGAGATATCTAGAAAATTATGATGAATTAAATAAAAAAACCTTTCTTCATAGACTAGGTACAAAAGAAATAAAACTTAATAACAAAATAAATAATAGAAATTTTGTAATATTAACATGTTCTAGAATTGCTAGAATTAAGAGAATTCATGTTATAGCAGGTGCTCTTACAAATATAAAAGATGGATACATCAAGTGGGTGCATTATGGAGATGGAGACGAAAAATACTTAGAAGAAATAAAAGACATTATTAAAAATTGTGGACAAAATATTTCAGTAGATTTTAGGGGATTCTGCGATAATGATAAATATTTGAACATTATCGAAAACGAAGAATTTTCAGTATTCATTAATGTTAGTGAATCAGAAGGGTTACCTGTTTCTATAATGGAAGCGGAATCTGTAGGTATGCCAGTAATCGCTACAAATGTAGGTGGCACATCAGAAGCTGTAATTAATGGAGAAAATGGGATACTCTTAGATGCTAATTTAACAGAAGAACAATTAATAGAAGCGATTTTAAAAATCAAGTTTATGGATTCTAACTTGTATAATACTTATAAATACAATTCAAGAAAAATATGGGAAAAAAAATTTAGAAACTCAGTAAACTATAAGGATTTTATAAATCATTTAAAGGAGATTTGATGAATAATTTATCAGATATAAGTAATAAAAGCAGACAATTTAATGCAAAATACATTATAATATCTATTATTACTCTATTGATATTTTTTATTATTTCAGTAGTTAGTGAAACTAATACTTTATTTTTTTTAGT
>NZ_JAGYZD010000298.1 GCF_018371055.1 Finegoldia magna
TGAATTTATTAATCATAAGAAAATTAATATCCACACCTTCTTCAGCACATTCAATTTTGTCACCGTCTTCTTCTTTTAAAAGCACAGATATTTTAGTGCACAAATCAGAATCGTCACATTCGATTATTTCAAAATTGTGCTTTTCAGATTCTATCACCAAAAATTCTTTAATATTTTCAGGCATATTGTAAATTAAAATTGATCTAGCCATAAAACCTCCTTAAATACTCATATCTTCCCAATCAAAATCATCACTCAAAGGCTTTTTATTATAAAAGTCCTTGAACAAATCCTTCGTGTCTTCGACACTCACATCATCGACTATTTTCACCAAACTGTCAGATATGTCTTTCATATATTCAATATGATAGATACATTCATCAGCAGCAGGAATAAAAGTCGCTTGAATGAAACTTTCGCCCACAAATTCCAACGAGAAAAAGTAAGTCTTCTTACCAGATCTCACTTCCTTGTAATTTCTTAATGCATCTTCTGAAATCTTGTCTATCTCATCTAAAACTATATCGAATAGGGGAGAGTCGAATGTTTTTTCTGAAGTTTTCAAAATCAATTTACTATTTTGCTCTAAAAACTCATCAGTTCCACTAAAAACTCCCTTTTTCAAAAACTCAAGCATAAAAACCCTCCTTAAAATTATACATTTAATCGGTTAAACTAATAGTATACAATTCATACTTCGTTATGAAATTAAAACCCACACTTTCAACTATTTTTCTTTCCTTTTCTTCAACAAAAAATGTAGTATGTTTTTGATTATCTAACTTTGATGTATTCAAGCATTTAATCAATAAACTTCGCATTATATTTTCGTCAAAATCATCCTTATAATCAATCCCGAAAATTTCCATTAGTAAAGGCGTGTACACAAAATAAATACATCCTTTTAAAATGTTTTTTTCGTAATATAAAAAAATATTCCATTTCTTATTTGACTTTGAATTTAAAGCGTTGAAAAGTCTATCGGAATTCCAGTAAATATCACTTGTTTTATCATGTAAATTTCGAAAATCATTCCAATTCTCAATATTAACACTAACTATGTCTCCATCACATTCTAAAGGAGAATATTTTTCAAAATTTAAAGTGTATACGTAGTTTTCGTCAATTTTTTCTGAATCTATACTTTTTAAATACTCAATACTTAGTGTATTATCTGAAGGAAAACCAAAATAAATCGTATAGTTTGGATATCTGGATTTTGAAAATTCAATAAATTCTTTAATAGCTTCGTGTTGATTATTTTGAATATTAAATACATTAAAACCTAAATAATGGTCTTGTTCAATCCAATAAAAATCAATCCAACCTAACACTTCATCATTATTTATAAATAAGAGTATTTTTGAATTTGATTTCGAAAATGATGAATATGCTAATTTGTAAAAATCATTTTTAGTCTTGATACCATCCAAATAAGTTGGAAATGCTGAAGTTGTCAAATCTTGTGATAAATTATATGAAAAGTTCAAATACTTTTCTATATCTTTTAAAGTCGCTTCTCTTAACATATATTCCTATTTTCCTTAAATGATTTCTGTCATATATTAATGATACCATAAATCAGAAATTTAATAACGAAGAACATGAAAATAATTATTATAAAACAGCAAAATCAAAAAATGGCACAAAATATTTTTGATGCGAATGATAAATTTATAAATTTTTTTTAGTCCAATAAACTGCAAAAATGATATAATTATTATAACTACGAGGAGGTAATTTATGATTACAGAAAGATTAGAAAAGCTAAGAAAAAAAATGAGCGAAAGAAATATCGATGCGTATGT
>NZ_JAGYZD010000299.1 GCF_018371055.1 Finegoldia magna
AACTATAGATTCTTTTAATTTCTTAATAGCTTCATCTATAGGTAATACTTTAGATAATTTGAAGAATGCAGCTTGCATAATCATGTTAGTTCTTCCACCTAATCCTACTTCTGCTGCAATCTTAGAAGCGTTGATTGTGTAGAATTTAATGTCGTTTTCAGCGATATATTTCTTTAATTTACCTGGAAGGTGAGTGTCTAATTCTTCTTCACTCCAGATACAGTTTAGTAAGAATGTACCACCTTTTCTTAAACCTCTTAATAAATCGTATTGATATACATAAGCTTGTTTTGAACAGGAAATGAAATCTGATTCATCTAAAAGGTAAGTTGAGTGAATTGGGTTGTTACCAAATCTTAAGTGAGACATTGTAACCCCACCAGATTTTTTAGAGTCATAGTCGAAGTAACCTTGAGCGTACATGTCAGTACCATCACCTATGATTTTGATAGCTGATTTGTTAGCACCTACTGTACCGTCAGAACCGAATCCCCAGAATTTACATCTGATAGTTCCTTCAGGTGAAGTGTTTATAACATCTTTTACTTCTAATGATCTATGAGTAACATCATCTACTATACCGATAGTAAATTGTGTTCTTGGTTTGTCTTGTTTTAAGTTTTCGTAAACTGTGTTAATGTGAGTTGGAGTTGTGTCTTTTGAACCTAAACCGTAGATACCACCAACGATAACTGGTTTATTTTCATGATCATAGAAACAATCTCTAACATCAAGATATAGAGGTTCTCCTAATGAACCTTTTTCTTTAGTTCTGTCTAAAACTGCGATTTTCTTAACTGTTTTTGGAATAGCATTTAAGAAATGTTCTTTAGAGAATGGTCTGTATAAGTGAACTTTTAATACTCCGACTTTTTCTCCCTTAGAAACTAAATAATCAACAGTTTCTTCAATAGTTTCAGTTACTGAACCCATAGCTACTATAATATTTTCAGCATCTTCAGCACCATAGTAGTTGAATAATCCGTAGTTTCTGCCTGTAATCTTGTTAATTTCATTGATATAGCCTTCAGTAATACCAACGATATCTTCATAGTATGTATTAGATGCTTCCATACCTTGGAAATAAACGTCTGGATTTTCAGCTGTACCCATAGTCTTAGGGTTTTCTGGATTTAATGCGTTTCTTCTGAATTCATCAATAGCTTCCCAATCAACGATTTTTGCCAAATCTTCATAGTCCATAACTTCGATTTTTTGAATTTCGTGACTAGTTCTGAAACCGTCGAAGAAATGTAAGAATGGAACTTTACCTTTGATAGAAGAAAGGTGAGCTACTGCTGCTAAATCCATAACTTCTTGTACTGAACCTGAGCATAACAATGCAAAACCAGTTTGTCTTGCTGCCATAACGTCTTGGTGGTCACCAAAAATGCTAAGTGCGTGTGATGCCAAAGCTCTTGCTGATACGTGGAATACGCCAGGTAAGTTTTCTCCGGCAATCTTATACATATTTGGAACCATCAACAATAAACCTTGTGATGCTGTGAATGTAGATGCCAAAGCCCCTGCAACTAAAGCCCCGTGTACTGAACCAGCTGCTCCACCTTCTGATTGTAATTCAGTTACTTGTACAGTTTCACCGAATAAGTTCTTACGTCCATCTGCTGCCCAAACATCAATTGCTTCAGGCATTGGTGATGATGGAGTAATTGGATAAATAGTTGCCACATCTGAAAATGCATAAGCTACGTGAGCAGCGGCTGTATTTCCATCCATGGTTTTCATGTGTTTTGCCATTTATTTAACCCCCTATATATAAATAAATAAATTGTTTAA
>NZ_JAGYZD010000300.1 GCF_018371055.1 Finegoldia magna
ATCATTGAAACTAATGTTACGAATGTTGCGATTACAACGATATATGCCGGAATTCTTACTTTATCCGGAATAAAATTTCTAAGTAATGATATTACTATGTTTGAACAAATCAAAACGAATGTGAACGCCGCAGCCATACCAATTGCGTTTTCTACTGATGTAGATACACCAAGTACAGAACACAAACCTACCAATTGGATTAAAACTGGGTTGTTCTTAATAATGCTGCTTTTGAAAACTTTAGCCGCTTTACCTTTTTCCATAATTTCCCTCCTATTTTAATCCCGCATTAGCTTTTTGAGATACGTTCAATGCGTTTTTGGCTGCTGTAGTGGAGTATGTTGCACCACTTAGAGCTTGAATTTCGTTGTCAGCTTCAGGTTTTTTAACAGCTGATAATTCTTTTTCCATAGATTTTCCAATAACTGAATTTACGAATTCAGGATCTCCAATTCTACTTCCGATTCCTGGAGTTTCTTGTGATTCAAGAATTGAATATCCAACGATTTTGTTTTCATTGTCTACACCAACTACGAAAACAACATTTCCTGAATATCCACCAGCTCCAATTGCTTTGTATACATGACCTACAGGTTTTCCACCTTTGATAGCTTCTTGTACGTCATCTAAGTTTTCGTCTTTTGCTTTTAAATCTTTAATTTTTGCTTCATCAAGTGGTTTAAAAGATTCCGCTTCAGGAAAAGCTACTTTTAAAGATTTTTGATAATTTTCTAATCTCTTAGCTTCTATTATTGGTTCAGTAACTTGGTTTGCAAATGCAAGTACTACCGCACTAATTGCTGTGATTATAAACAATCTAATAGCTAAATTTATTGAACTTCTCATATTCCTTGTTTACCTCCTCTACCAATTGGTGTTGGAACTGTATATTGATCGATAAATGGTACTGCACAGTTCATGAAGATTATCGCATAAGATACACCTTCTGGGAGGTTACCAAATTGTCTTATGATTGCTGTGAAGAAACCACAACCAATTGCAAATATAATTTGTCCTTTTGGAGTAACTGGACTAGTTGAATAATCTGTAGCCATGTAGAATGCACCCAAGATTAAACCACCAATAAATATGTTCATGCATGCATCTTGAATTCCTACGCCACAAATAAGTAATGTAACAAATGTTGTTGCGATGTAAACTAATGGAATTCTAAGATTGATTACTCTTCTGTATAATAGATAAGCTACACCGATAAGTAATGCTATTGCACTTACTTCCCCGATTGTACCACCCATGTGTCCTATGATGGCATTCATAAAACCAACTGGTTGACCACCTGATAAAACTGTCGCATAACTTTCAGCGTCCACTGCTTTTTGTGTTAGTGGAGCAGTGTAGTTACTCATTGCTTGTGCCCAACTTGCCATCAAGAAAGCACGTCCTGCTAATGCAGGGTTCATGAAGTTTGAGCCAATTCCTCCAAATAATTGTTTTACAATTATGATTGAAAATACCGATCCTATAACAATCATTGGAATTGGCAAAGTAACTGGAACGTTGTAAGCCAAAAGCATACCTGTTACAACAGCTGATAAATCGCTAATTGTAGAAGGTTGTTTCATTATTTTTTGATAACAATATTCTGATAATACACAAGCTATAACTGCTGATAATACCAAAACTAAACTTCTCATTCCGAATTCGTAAACACTCACTATCAAAGCAGGAATTAAAGCGATGATAACATCAAGCATAATTCTTTGAATAGATACTGCACTTCTTTGATGAGGAGCAGCTTCTACGATTAAATGAGATAAGTCGTATTCTTTTTGTA
>NZ_JAGYZD010000301.1 GCF_018371055.1 Finegoldia magna
ATGAGTGTGGATAAAAATGATGGTAGCTTATATGTTGTAGAAAAAGCGCGCGGCGAAAAACAAACTTTTATTAAAATGAAGAATTTAATGATTGAAAAATGCAATAACAATGTGAATTTAAATCAAACACTTTATGTTTGTTACGGCGAAGATGAAGATGAGGCAGATCTCCTTATCGAAAAAATTAAAGAAGATTTTGATTTCAAGAAAATTATTAAATGTCCCTTAGGGTGTGTAATAGGCGCTCACACTGGACCAAATTTGTTTAGTATATATTTCAGTAATAAGGATTTGGGAGAAGATCTATCCGAGGTATAAAAATAAACCTTCTAAGTTATAACTTAGAAGGTATTTTTGTGTAATCTAGGTTTGTTTTTTTTATAGCTGTAATAAAATCCTGTTTCAAATCCCCTATCACATTTATATTTTCATGAGTTTGAGGATGAATAAATTGAAGATTATATGCGTGAAGAACTTGACTGTCAAAAAGTATTTTTTCTTTTTTCAATCCATATAATTTGTCACCTAAAATCGGATGATGAATATAATTCATATGAACCCTAATTTGGTGAGTTCTGCCCGTTTTGATTTGGACTTTTACAAGGGAATAATCGTCATTATAATCAAGTCTTTCATAATTAGAAATAGATAATTTTCCTTCGTCTGAAATCATCATCTTCTTTCTATCTTTTGGATTTCTAGTCATATATTCTTCAATTGTTCCGCATTCATCGATTTTTCCATGAACAATACACAAATATGTTTTTGTAATTTCATGATTTTTGATAATCTCCTTTAATTTTAAATGCGTATCGTTGTCTTTTGCAATTATTATGAGTCCTGTAGTATCTTTGTCTAATCTGTGAACAATTCCCCTTCTGTAATCTCCATCAACATCACTCAAATTTTCAAAATTATACATCAAATAATTCACTAAAGTATCAGAATATATAGTTTCTGTAGGATGAACTATTACATTTTTATCTTTATTTATAATCGCAAGATAATCGTCTTCATACACGATATCCAAATCATGTTGCTGTGGTTTTATAGTTTTATCAGGTTTTTCATATTCAAATTTAATCTTATCGTTCAGATTTAACTTGTAGTTTTTTTTCTGAGTTTTTTCGTTTACTAGCACTTTTTTTTCATCGATAAGTTTTTGGATTTCACTTCTAGATAATTCAACTTCATTAGCCAAAAAAATATCCAATCTTATGTTTTGATTAGAATCGTCAATTAAAAATTCGTACATCATATGTTTTCTATCTTCCAATCAATGGGTTCAAGTCCGTTGTCCTTTAGATAATCGTTGGTTTTAATAAAATGATTGC
Organism: Finegoldia magna; assembly: GCF_018371055.1. GTDB lineage: Bacteria > Bacillota > Clostridia > Tissierellales > Peptoniphilaceae > Finegoldia > Finegoldia magna_I. The sequence goes on from NZ_JAGYZD010000301.1 coordinate 1,335, forward strand.
AACCAAAAAATCCCCTATTCGCCGAAAACGGAGAAGGATGTGGTGATTCTAATATAAGAGCATTCTTGCTTTTAATTAAATCTTTTTTCATTCTAGCGTTGTTTCCCCATAATATAAATACTATCGGTCTATCTGAATTTCCTAATAATTCTATTATTTTATCCGTTAAAATTTGCCAACCAATTTTTGAATGAGAATTAGGTTTATTTTCAATTACTGTAAGGGAAGTATTTAATAGTAAAACTCCTTGCTTTGCCCATTTCATCAAATATCCATTGTTTGGAATTGGATAACCAAATTCACTTTGCAATTCCTTGTAAATATTGATCAATGAAGGAGGTGTTTTAACATTTGGCTTTACCGAAAAACTAAGTCCATGAGCTTGATTAGGATTGTGATATGGATCTTGACCTAAAATCACAACCTTACAATCTTCAAATGGAACTAATTTCAACGCTTCA
>NZ_JAGYZD010000302.1 GCF_018371055.1 Finegoldia magna
TTTTTAGCTTTTATTAAATTCCCCTTTGTAGGAGTCATCTTATAAACTGCCATATAATCACCTGTTCATATGTTGTTTTATCATTTCTGGTGATAATCTGTCCAATTCGTTTTCTGGTAATATCTTCAATAAATCCCACGCAAGATCTAATGTTTCTTCTATTTCTCTGTTTTCATAATAATCTTGTTTTACAAATTTGTTTTCAAATTCGTCTCCAAATTTCAAATATTTTTGATCGGCTTCACTCAAATCATCTGCTCCGATAATTTGTGCCAAATCCCTAACCTCTTGAACATGAGAATAACTTGAAAATAATTGACTACTTACATCCGGATGATCTTCTCTTGTATATCCTTCACCAATACCATCTTTCATAAGTCTCGATAATGATGGAAGAACATTGATTGGTGGATATATGTCTTTTTGCATCAAACTTCTTTCCAAAACAATTTGTCCTTCAGTAATATATCCTGTTAAGTCCGGAATAGGATGAGTGATATCGTCATTAGGCATCGTCAAAATTGGAATCAAAGTTACAGAGCCTTCTGCATCTTTAATCATACCTGCTCTTTCATACAATGATGCCAAATCAGAATACAAATATCCTGGATAGCCCTTTCTAGAAGGAACTTCTTCTCTTTTTGAAGAAACTTCACGAAGAGCTTCTGCATAACTTGTCAAATCAGTTATTATTACCAAAACGTGATAATTTTTTTCGAAAGCCAAGTATTCTGCTGCAGTTAGAGCTGCTCTTGGAGTTATAATTCTTTCCATTATTGAATCGTCAGCGTAATTTACAAACATACACACATTATTCAATACACCAGATTGTCTGAAAGTATCTTCAAAAAATCTCGCTTCGTCGTGTTTTACACCAATCGCTCCAAATACAATAGCGAAGTTATCTTCGTTTGCGCCTTTGATTTTGGCTTGACGAACGATTTGTGCAGCCAATCTATTGTGACTCATTCCAGATCCAGAAAATACCGGAAGTTTTTGTCCTCTAATAAGAGTCATCAAACAGTCTATTGAACTAATTCCTGTTTGAATGAAATCTCTTGGATAAACTCTGGAAACTGGGTTTATAGCACGACCATTTACGTTGTAGTATTTAGCTGCGTAAATATCCCCACCATTATCTATTGGTTGACCAATTCCGTTGAATTTTCTTCCCAAAATATCTTCTGACAAAGCTATCTCAAATGGTCTTTGTGAAAATCTAACCCTAGTATTTTCGGTACTCATTCCTGCACTGTCTCCAAATACTTGGATAGTAACAGTATCGTCGTTAATATTTACAACTTTGCCGACCATTGGTTTATCAGAGGCAGATGATTTTACTTCTACAACTTCTCCAAAAGATGCTTCATTTACATTTTCAACTTCTATAATTGAACTTTCAACTTTTTTTAGTTTAATGTATTCTTTTATCATAAAATCACCTACTTTTCGTACTTGCTAATCAAATCGTTGTAAAACTCTTTGATTTCATCATTCAAATCTTTGATGCCACTTAAATCTTCATTAGGAATTGTGTTTTTCATAGCAATAACTTTTGAGTACAAATCTGCATTTTTAACTTGAGAAATAGGAATTTGCTCTTTGATTGCCTTGTGACCTTCTTCATATAACAATTTTATAGTTTTAAGCATTTCAACTTGTTTTTTAAGGGGAACGTAAGTATCCACTTTACTAAAAGCATTTTGTTGCAAAAATCCTAGCTTCATTACATTTGAAATGTCCAAAATCAATCTTTGATCGTCTGGAAGAACATCTTCACCAACAAGC
>NZ_JAGYZD010000303.1 GCF_018371055.1 Finegoldia magna
ATGCCACGCAAAAGGCGCAAGTTTTTTCAACGATACTGATATGACTATTATCGACATTGGAGGACAAGATACAAAAGCCATAAGTTACAAAAATGGTATAGTAGAAGATTTCATAATGAATGATAAGTGTTCTGCTGGTACTGGAAAATTTTTGGAAGTAATGGCAAACCGTCTTGGTGTTGGATTGGACGAAATGTTTGATTTGGCAAGAACTGGAAAAGATGTCAAAATTTCTTCAATGTGTACGGTTTTTGCTGAAACAGAAATCATTTCATTGATAGGAAAAGGCACACCAAAAGAAGATATTGCTTGTGGTGTAATTAATTCTATCATTAATAAAGTTAAGACTTTGGTTCACAGACTTCCTGCTACAGATTATTATTTCTTAACTGGAGGTTTTTCGGGAAATGATTATATGACAGAACACTTGTCAGAGCTTTTGTCAGCAACCGTAGAAACAAATGAAAACGCAAGATTTGCTGGAGCAATAGGAGCAGCAGTCTTAGCAAGATAATGGATTATTTGGATATTAGAAAAAACGCATATATCGATGCCCTCACTTTGAGTAAATCAACAACTGTTGTTTCATTGTGGGGCAGAGTTCCATGGGAAATCGTTGAGAGTTTTGGAGTTACAACAGTGTATTCTTATGGAATGGATAGGGAAATCACAGAAGATTATTCGGATAATAATTACTGTGATATGTTGAATTCTTCTTTTGCTTATTTGGAACTTGGAAGATGTCCTTTTATGTTCAGTTCGTCATTTTTCATTGTAGATGATAGTTGTCAAATTCGCTACGAAACTTTGAAGAAGAAAACTGACAAGGATGTTTTTGTGTACAAATACAAGGATTACAAATCTTTGATTGAGTATTTGGAAGATAAATTAGACAAAAAATTTGACGAAGAAAAATTCGATGAATTAATCGAAAAATCCAGAGAAATTTCATCTCTTATATTCAATCTCAGAAAATGCGATATTGATGAAAGAAGAATATACGAGGTGGAATACTTCTCAAAATTTATCTTCGACATCGACAAAAGAATAGAATTCATCAAAGAACATATAGATGATTCTTTTAGGGATAAATCATCTGTAAAACTTCAGGCAGCAGCTGGAGTGTACAAAAAATTTGATCAATTAATCAAAGAAGGCTATTTTTGTGAAGGCGAATATCACGATATTTTTACAAAAAAAGGATTTGAATACATAGATGAAAAGTACAAGCAATTCGATTTCAAACCAGATTATGTGATACGTAACTGTAGCCAATTTGATTATGATGATAATGTAATTACTTACTAGGGGGTATTTAAATGGCAGATTACAGAAAAATGTGGGAAGATTTAGGAATGAACGTTGAAGAACACGACGTTTTGTGTGAAGTTTTACCACAAGCATTTGGTGATGTATATTTATCACAAGAAAATAGACCAGAAAAAATGGATTATTTCAACATGGTTGTTGCAGAAATCCACGGAATTAGACCAGCTGAATTAATCGAATTCAAAAAAAACGGAGGAAAAGTTGTAGGAACATTCTGCATTCACGTTCCTGACGAAGTAGTATTTGGATGCGGAGCTATTAATACTGGTTTGTGTTCAGGATCTCAATTCTGGGTACCAGGTGGAGAAAAATATCTTCCAACTGCTACATGTCCACTAATCAAGGCATCTTTGGGTGCTAGATTTGAAAAAACTTGTCCATTCTTCAGACTTGCAGATTTATTCGTCGGAGAAACGACTTGCGACGGCAAGAAAAAAGCTTGGGAAATCATG
>NZ_JAGYZD010000304.1 GCF_018371055.1 Finegoldia magna
AATTCCTGCGACATTCTTGCCAGACAAACTCAGAGATAACTTCGTAAAAAACGGCTACGAAATGCTTATGGTTAATTCAGAATACCAAACAGCATCTGAGGAGGTTAACAAACAAATCGAACAAATGCGTGATGTAATTGCAAAACACGACAAGGACGGATATTTGACAGGTGAAGCAGTTCTAACAGACGATTTGACAGATATTTCTGACCAAGACTTCAAGATGGTTAACATAGCATCATTGATTGCGGTATTTTTAATCATTGCTATATCATTCAAATCATTTGGAATTCCAGTTGTTTTGATAGCTGCGATAGAACTTGCAATTCAAATCAACATGGCAATCCCATTCTACTTCAATCAAACAATTCCGTTTATCACATCGATAGTAATCGGAGTAATCCAATTGGGATCTACGATAGATTATTCTATATTGATGACAGACCGATTCCTATACGAATACAGTAAGCGCAAGAATGTAAACGAGGCTTTAAAAGTTTCAGTAAAAGAAACATCCAAATCAATTGTTACAAGTGCCTTATCATTCATGGCAGCAACAGTTGGTGTAGGAATTTATTCAAAAATGGAAATAGTATCCACAATATGTACGTTACTTGCTAGGGGAGCAATCATCAGTATGCTTGTAATCATAATATTACTTCCAGCATTATTGAGCATTACATTCCCATTTATCAAGAAAACAACTAAAAATTTAGCGTAAAGGAGAACAATTATGAAGAAAAATATTGAAAAAATCTTAGCTTTGTCATTGGTATCTTCAATGACATTTGCTAACCTTTCATTTGCAGAACAACAAGATTTAATCAAAAAATCAGAAACTGTTTATGTAACAGTAGAAGGCAACGAAATCAAAGACAAATCAGTTTCTGTGTGGTTAAATTCAGATAAAAATATAAAAGCGAACGACAAATCTAATTTGACAAATGTAAAAAATTTAAAAACAGATAAAGAACTAAAATCTGAAAATGGTTATTTGAAATTAGATGAAAACAAAAAAGACATCTACTACAAAGGTGACACAGACAAAAAACTTCCAGTGGATGTATCTGTAAAATACTTCTTAGATGGAAAAGAAATGAAAGCTTCTGAATTGGAAGGTAAGTCTGGTCATTTGAAGATTGTAATCACTTCTAAAAATAACAGATACGAAGCCAAAACAATTGACGGACAATCAAGAAATGTATATTCACCATATGTCGTTGTAGCAGCGATGACATTTGACGATGAAAAAGTAGAAAACGTCACATCAGATGATGTTAAAATCGTAAAAGATGGCAAGAACGAAATAGTAACTACAGTTATGACACCAGGAATGAAACAAAACTTGAGTGGGATTGTGGAAGACAAAAATTTGGACAAATTCAAAGACGAAGTTTCAGTTGAAATGGACATCAAGGATTACAAACCAGTAGAAATCTATTCTGTAATCACTAATGAATTTTTCCAAGAAAAGAAAAACATCGATTCATTGGATAAACTTCAAAACGGTGTTAAAGAATTACAAGTTAATTCACAAAAACTTGTAGATGCATCAGTTAAATTATCTGAAGGACAAGACAAACTAAACTCAGGAATTTCACAAATGCAAACAGGAGTTACAAAACTTCACTCGGGTTCACAAAAACTTGCATCATCAACACAACAAATGCAAGGCAAATTCTCAGGAATACAATCAAAAGTAGGTCCTATCCAAGGATATGTAGCTCAAATGAATGACGGTAGCTTGAAATTGTACAA
>NZ_JAGYZD010000305.1 GCF_018371055.1 Finegoldia magna
GATAAGTATTCCTTCACTAGTTTAATTTTAAATTCTTTTGTGTATTTTGGCATACAAAAACCCCTCCATCCGTATTCCGGATTTTGGGGTTCAGGTCATGATTCTCTGGTTTTTTTGATTTATTCATTTAAAAATTCATCAATACATTCGCTATTTCAACTGGCTTTTCAGTGTGAAAATCGTGCGATGTATTTGGAATAAATAATGGTTTTATATTTTCTTGATTATTATTTTTCTCTACCTTGTTTTTCTTATATTCATATAAATCATCTGGTGTATCGGCTAATAATAACAGCGTTTTTACTTTTATATCCATATCAAAAATATCCTTATCTTCTTTGAACTTTATATAAAGTAAATTAGAAATTGTGTCAGCATTCATCTCAAGACTATTTTCTTTTATATACCTTCTACTAAATTCAACTTCTTTTTCAACTGTTGTTTTCGTGTAATCATTCGTAATTATTGCACCATCTAAAATAATTAGTTTATCTGGTTTTATCCTTTCAATATTTCTAACCAATAAATCTGCACCTAGTGAATATCCAATAACTATAGAATTTTTTGGTATCTGATTTTCTATCCATTTTTCAAAATCTTCTTCGTTTTCTACCTTCACATCTATATTAGAAAATTGTCCAGGTAAATTGATATATTCAATAGTATAACTGAATTTATTTAATTCAATTTCAAGCTCATTTACGTTTGATTTATCACATCCTAAACCAGATAACATATATATTTTTTTCGTTATTTCTTTTGTATGATTCATATTTATTCTATTATCCACGTAATCGTAACAGTGTCTCGCACATCAATGTCGTCAGCCTCAATGTCTATATCATACCTCGATGCCGCCTCACAAAGCATCAAATCATTCATCGTTTCTGAATATATCTCGATTTCTCCCCATGAATAATCAATGCTTAGTATTTCCTTCAATTTCACCCCTGAAGCCTTCGCCAATACCTTTGCCTTCGTCGTGGAATCTTCCACTGCTTTTTCTAACAAATCATTCTTGACCTTTTCCTTGTCCTTCACCGTGTGATTAATTTCAAACTTCACCTTTACATCGCAATGCGCCAACTCATACAAAACCCTGCCCAATATCTTGTTGTCATTGTCAAACTCAATATATGCACGATGATTGTATTCGTAACCTACGAACTTTTCCTTGTAGTCGTTATTTTTATCGTGATAACTCTTATATTTTGAATCAATCGAAAAATGTGTAGTTTTCAAATTTTTAGGATCAAGCCCTGCTTTTTCCAAAGCATCTCGCAAAATCCTCGTGTCCTTTGTCGATTGCTCAACAGTTTCGTCGTAATTCCAACGCAATCCCTCAGCCTTTATCGTAATCTTGATAGTATCGGGCTTCACCGAAATCTTGCCCTTGCCCTTTACGCGAATAGTTCTTTCCATAATAATCTCCTTTTGCTGATAAATTTATCCTACAACCTCGTCGATGTAAACACTTATAAAGTGTAATCTATATATTAATTACTTAAAAAATTATTTCTTCTCCTCTAATTCTTTAATACCCCTCGAATTTAAGGTGACCCAAAAAAAGTTGGATTTTATACCAGAGACATTTAGAAATATTTGTCTCTGGTTTTTTGTCCTCAAATTTTCCCTAGGGGAAATCACAACTAAGCTGCATTCAATTTCCTATATTCAAATGGACTTAAATATCCAAGTTTTTTTTTATTCTATCTTCATTGTAATATTTTATATATTCTTCTATTGT
>NZ_JAGYZD010000306.1 GCF_018371055.1 Finegoldia magna
CGATACATAATTTTTGAGATTTTGTTTGAAATCTTGTTTCTTATCGTCCATAGTTTCCTCCAATTAATATTCTTATTTAATAATATACCCATTTGAAAAACATTAATTCACAAATTTGGGATTAAAGAAAAGTTGTTTGAATTACAAAATTTGATTTGTATTGTATAATATAAGATATATTAAGAAAAACTCTTAGCGTAAATGCGAAGATTTGAGGAGAGATTTATGTCAATTTTAGTTATAGGAAGCGTGAATGTAGACACTACATATAATTTGGAAAATTTCCCGAAACCTGGAGAGACAATATCGTCCATATCAAAAAGTAGATCTGTAGGGGGCAAGGGTGCTAACCAAGCGATTGCTTGTCAAAAACTTGGTGGCGATGTGAAGTTTCTTGCGTGTGTGGGAAATGATATGGACGCTGATTTTATTTTCAAAAATATGAAGGAATACGGCGTGGACACATCAAACATCATCAAAAAAGATGTGGACACAGGAACTGCGCTAATAAATGTGGATAAAACTGGACAAAACGAAATAGTTTTGGATCATGGGGCAAATTATGCGATTACAATCCAAGATATCGACGATAACATCGAACTTTTGGATGAATGTGATATTTTGATTTTGCAAATGGAAATCCCACAAGAAGTCAATGAATATGCGATAAAAAAAGCGAAGGAAAAGGGAGTTTTCGTGATATTGAACCCTGCTCCAAGTGAGTTCGAAGTGGAAAATATTTTAGACAAAGTGGATTTGTTCGTGCCTAATGAAAATGAAATTTTGAGATATTCAACCAAAAAAAACTTGAACGAAGCAGCAGATGAATTATTGGACAAAAATGTAGGTTCTGTAATAATAACCTTGGGAGAAAATGGCTCTGAGTATTTTTCAAAAGCAGAACACATTACACAAGATGCCATCAGAGCAAAAGTTGTGGATACAACATCTGCAGGAGATTGCTACATTGGAGCGATGGCTGTTATGTTAGATCAACAAAAATCCATCAAAGAAGCGATGGAGTTTGCCACAAAAGCATCATCAAAGACTGTAACCAGAAAAGGATCTGGAGAATCCATCCCAACAAAAGATGAAATAATGTAAAACTTTCAGGATTTGCCTGAAAGTTTTTCTTTTAGAAAAGCAGAACAATAGTAGATAAACCATCATACACGAATATCAGATATTAGTGCGTGATGGTTTGCTTTTTTGGTATGATTGGTTTACTGCTTAAATTATTTTATATTTCAAGAGTCATCTCCTGATTTTTTTTATTAAACCACAAAACCATCCAGAATTTTCTGGATGGTTTTTCAATAGCCTTCTAATCATTCAACGCCAAATCTTGTATGATTTCGTAGTTTTCTTTTAATAGTTTGAAATCTGGAATATAAGATGCGGCGATGATTTCGTCTGGATTGTATTTTTGTTTTATTTCCATGAATTGGTCTTTTACAGAATTCACATCTCCTTCAATTCGAAGTCCACGGGCAGTTCTTATCATGAATTTTTCGATTGATGTGAGTTCTGGGCTGTTGTTAGGGTCTGCTTTTAAGAATGCATCTCTGTTGTTTCTGTTTTGGATTTGCAAGAATATGGAGATGGCTTGTTGTTTGATGTGCTCTGCGGCGTCTTTCTCGTAAGCTGCGTTTGCAGATACTCCAAGCATTACGTATGGTTTGTCCAAATACTTCGATGGCGTGAATTCTTCGCGGTAGATTTTGAGTGC
>NZ_JAGYZD010000307.1 GCF_018371055.1 Finegoldia magna
TTGGGGAGAATACATCGAGCCAGCTTTGATAGAAAAGTTTGAAAAAGAAACGGGAATTAAAGTAATATATGATACTTTTGAGCAAAATGAAGATATGTATATGAAAGTAAAAGAAGGTGGAAATAACTATGATGTTGTCGTTCCTTCAGATTATATGGCTGAAAAGATGATAAAACAAGGAATGCTTGAAAAAATTGATTACAGCAAAATTCCTAATTTTAAATACATCGACGAAAAATTTAGAAATTTGGATTACGACCCAAAAAACGAATACACAGTACCGTATATGTGGGGAACTGTTGGAATTCTTTACAATAAAAACAAAGTAAAAGAAAAAGTGGATAGCTGGAATATTTTGTGGGACGAAAAGTACAAGGACAACATTATTATGATGAACTCCACACGAGATACACTTGGTGTAGCTTTGAAAAGACTGGGATATTCAATGAATTCTAGAAATGAAGCTGAATTAGAAAAAGCAAAAGAATCATTGATTAAACAAAAAGACATTGTACTCGCTTATCTTGTAGATGAAACGAAAAATCAAATGGCAAATGAAGAAGCAGACCTTGCTGTGATGTATTCTGGCGATGCGATTGTCGCAAAGGGTGAGAATGAAAACTTGGAATATGTAATTCCAAAAGAAGGTTCAAATTTGTGGTTTGACACATTAGCTATTTTGAAAAATGCAAAACACAAAGAAAATGCCGAAAAATTTATAAATTTTTTGACAGAGCCTGAGAATGCAAAAGTTAATGCCGATTATATTGGTTATTCTCTTCCATCTACAGAAGCAAAAAAACTTTTGGATAAGGAAGTTCAAGAAGATAAGACAGCTTATCCAGATTTATCAAAACATAAGAATATGGAAATATTTAAAGATCCATCAGATTTTGTAGAAAAATACGATGATATTTGGGCTGATATAAAAGCAAATTAAATTGATAAAGTGCGAGAGAAATTCTTTTGCACTTTTTTCATTTGAGATTGAATAATAAACGGATTTTTCATATAATATGAGTAGTTAAGAAATTGGAGGAAATATGTTTATAGAAATATTAAAAGTTATTCTTTTAGGAATTATTGAAGGAATAACAGAATGGTTGCCAGTTAGTTCAACTGGTCATATTTTATTATTGGACGAATTTATCAAATTGAACATGTCAGATGCTTTCAAATCAATGTTTACCGTTGTAATTCAATTGGGGGCAATCTTGGCAGTCGTAGTAATTTACTGGAACAAAGTGTGGCCATTTAAGAAAGGTCAAACTCATTTGATATCAATTAGTAAAAGCAAAATGATAATGTGGGCAAAAATAATTGTTGCGTGCATTCCAGCGGCTATTATTGGTATAAAATTTGATGATTTTATCGAAGAACACTTTTATAATTATTTTGTAATTTCATTAGCACTAATAATTTTCGGTATTTTGTTTATTATAATTGAAAATAAAAACAAAGAATCACACAAAAAATTAGTCGATAGTATCGATAAAATTACTTACAAACAAGCTTTTATAGTAGGATTATTCCAAGTAATTGCAGCGATATTCCCAGGTACATCACGTTCGGGAGCTACGATTTTGGGAGGTATTGCCATAGGATTATCCAGAACAGTTGCAGCTGAATTTACATTTTTCTTGGCAATTCCAACAATGTTTGGAGCAAGTTTACTAAAACTTGTGAAATTTGGATTTAGTTTTACAGCAATGGAAGCATTCGT
>NZ_JAGYZD010000308.1 GCF_018371055.1 Finegoldia magna
TGGTATAATTGTGGATCTCATCACAGAGAAATCTTCTCCTAGTGGATTGATTAGTTTGATCAATTTATCATCATCCATTTCAACCATTGCTTTAGAATAAGATTTTGGGCTGATGAATGAATAAGACAACACTTCAAAAGTATTCATTGAATACAAAGCTTTTTTCGTATTATCTATGGCAATTCTTTCTTCGCTCTTAACCCCTCTCTTTAGTTTTCCGATTAGAGGTTTCGCTCCAATTTTCTCAAATGTGTAAATTCTTCCAACTTCTTCAATTAAATCTTGATATATCGAAACGTCTTGTCTGTGGAATGGAACTTTAACTTTGATTTTTTCGTCGTCTTCTGACACAATTTTAAATTCCAATAATTGTAATATTTTTTTAATTTCATCGTTCGAAATATCAGATCCTAATAAATCATTGCATTTTTTGTATGATAGTTCTACATCTTCTAATTTTTCTTCACATGTAATCACATCTATAGAGTTGTTAATGACAGTGGCATTTGTAATATCTTCAATTAATTTACAAACTCTCATTGATGCTAAATCACATAATTGTTGGCTTACACCCTTTTCAAATCTTGTAGAAGCATCAGTTCTTAATGCTAATCTTCGTGATGAAAGTCTAATTGTATCATTATCAAAACTTGCAGCTTCAATAAGCACATTAGTAGTATTTGATGTTATTTCTGAATCAAAACCACCCATAATTCCAGCAATACCTAATGTGTTTTCACCATCACAAATTATTATATCATCTGATAATTCACGTTCTACATCGTCTAATGTTGTGAATTTTTGTGAACCAGATTCTTTTACTATAATCTTCTTATCTGCGATTTTATCCAAATCATAGGCGTGAATTGGTTGACCAGTTTCCAACATTACAAAATTTGTAATATCAACTATATTGTTAATAGGTCTAATTCCAGATTGAATAAGTCTATTTTTTAGCCATTGTGGACTATCTGCTATTTTTACATTTTTTACAACTCTAGCCACATAACAAGTACACTTGTCAGTTTGAATGTCGACAGAATTTACATAATCATTGATATCTTCTTCAAATTTTTTGATTTCTATAGAAGGATATTTGATTTTTTTTCCGAAAGAGGCAGCATATTCTCTTGCCATTCCTAATACGGACAAACAATCTGGTCTGTTTGGTGTGATTTCAAACTCAATTATAGGCTCATTAATTTCAAGTGCATTAGTAACAGTTTCACCAATTTTGTTTTCAGATAAAACAGCAATTCCTTCTTTTGAATTTTTATCTACAACTGACGTTTCAAATCCCATTTCTTCAAAGCTTGTTAACATTCCAGGACTCATGATTCCTTTAAGGTCAGCTTCTTTTAAAACAATGTCTCCCGGAAGAGTTGCCCCTACTTGTGCATAACAAACAAACATATCTTCTTTGATATTTTTTGCACCTGTAACTACTTCGATATCTGAATTTCCTGTATCCAATGTAACTATAGATAATCTGTCGGCATTTGGATGCTTATCAATTTTCTTTATTTTAGCTACAATTAATTTGTCGTTTAAATATTTACTTTTATCTATAACTGATTCAACGTGACTTCCTGTTTCAGAAAGTCTGTCTGTAATAGTTTTTATTGATTCGTCTACATCGACGTAATCTTTAAGCCAATTAATAGGTAATAACATATTTCCTCCTAGAATTGTTCCAAAAATCTCTTATCGTTATCGTACAACA
>NZ_JAGYZD010000031.1 GCF_018371055.1 Finegoldia magna
CAAGAGAAAAGTATACACTCGTATGACTAATACTTTCTTTGAAGAAGGAGAAGATTCTGTTGAAGATATGATTAAATCAGTTGACAAAGGATATTTGTTGGAAGGTTTCTCATCTGGAATGGAAGATCCAAAAAACTGGGGAATTCAATGCGTAGCAATGAAAGGCCGTGAAATCATAGATGGCAAATTAACTGGAAAAATCGTAAGCCCAGTTTATTTGACAGGATATGTTCCTGATTTGTTGCAATCAATCACACAAGTTTCCAACGGACTTGTACTTTCTGGTGGAGGATATTGCGGAAAAGGCTGGAAAGAATGGGTTAAGACATCGACTGGTGGATCATACATTAAGGCAAAGGGGATTTTAAGTTAATGGAAAGATTAATTAATATATTAAAACAAAACGAAAAAATTACCGACTGGATAGTTGTCAACACTGTGTCCACATCAAACGAAGTATTTTTGATAAAAGACAAAGTGGATATGAATAGAAGTTGCGTGACTAATGAAACATCTGTAAGAGTGTTCGTGGATTTTGAAGAAAATGGCGACAAATTCAAAGGTGACAGCACTGTTGTGTTGAACTTAAATGACAGTGAAGATGAAATCAAAGAAAAAATTGACAGAACTGCTTTTGCAGCGAAATTTGTCAAGAACAAATACTACGAACTTCCAGAAAAAGAAGAAGGCTACGCTACATTAAAAGACATTAAAGTGTGCGAAGATTTGACAGACAATTTCAAAAAAGTTCACGATGTTATTTACAAAGATTACGGTTATCAATCCAAAGTAAATTCTTGCGAAATTTTCGCCGTGGAAAACCACAAGCACGTTGTTACATCAAAGGGCGTGGATGTAGAATATCCATCTAACAAATTTACATTTGAAATCGTAACTGATTGTAACGTTGGAGATGAACCTGTCGAAATATTCAACGGATATGATTTGACAAGTATTGATTATTCGAAAATCGAAGAAATTGTCGACAAACAACTTTTGGAAACTGAAAAAAGATCCAGCGCAGTTAGAAATGAAAAAATGGAAAATATGAGAGTGCTTTTATCAAACGAAGCTGTGGAAGAATTCTTGTATTACTATTACGAACAAGCAAGAGATGCTATGATTTACCAACAAATCAGCTCCGCAAAATTAGGCGAGAGATTCTTCGGAGAAAATCCAAGAGTAAACTTCAACATGAAAATCAATCCAATTTTGGAAACATCAATCAACAAAAGACCTGTCGATTCAGAAGGTAAGAAACTTGTGGAATATGATTTGTACAAGAATGGCGTCGTAGAAAACTTGGTTACTAACGCAAAGTTCAGTTATTATTTGAATGTTAAAAATATGGGACAATCACCAGTTTTCGAAGTGTGTGGTGGAGATATTTCTGTCGAAGAATTAAAATCACAAGATTATATTGAAGTGTTGGCGTTCTCATCATTCTTGATGGACAGCGCTACGGGAGATTTCGGTGGAGAATTCAGACTTGCACGACTTGTAAAAGATGGTGTTGAATCATTCATAACAGGTGGATCAATTTCATTAAATGTAAAAGACGTTCAAGATTCTATGATTTTCTCAAAAGAATTGAAATATCGAAAGAACAGCTTGGCACCAGCAGTTATTGCATTTGATAATGTAACAGTTGCAGGAAAATAAGGAGGAAAATTGAAACAAAAAGACAGATTTGGCGTGTTGGAATTGTATGCGCATTGTATTGGATATATTTTGTTGATAACAATTTACAGATTTTTCAGGACAAATGAGTTTGATGCTGTAGGATTTTTGAAAATAATAGCTACGATATTTGTAGTGGCAACGGCTACGTTTGCGATTTTCAGCAAAGGATCATTCAAGAAAGCATCTTCTAATTACAAACTACCCATGATAATGATAACGGCTGTAGTGTCTATCCTAGTTTCAGTATTTATATTCTAAAAAAATAAAGGTTTGAACATTGGAAATCCAATATTCAAACCTTTTTTAAATTCCGAGAACAAATTCGTCGTCGTTGTGAATTGTTTTAACCAAAAATCCAGATTTAACCAAGAAATAAGTCGTAGTTAATGTGGACAAAACATCAGACACTGGCATCGCTGACCACACGCCTGTTAGTCCGAAAAGTTTCGGGAAAATCAACATCAACGGCAACAAATAAATAAGTTGTCTTGTCATTGTCAATATGAATCCGATTTTTGGCTTGCCGATTGCTTGGAACAATGACGATCCAATTATGGAATATCCAAGCATGAAAATCATAGAATTGTAAATTCTAAGTCCAGGAATTGCGATGTCCTTGATGACTGCATAATCTTCCGGTCTTGAAATAAAAATCTTTACCAACAAATCTGGTCTAATCATAGTAAATGCCCAGTTCAAAACCATGTAGACAGTTCCCGCTACAATTGCAATTCTCAAAGTATGTTGAACACGTCTGTACTTGTTCGCTCCAAAATTAAACCCTAAAATTGGTTGGATACCTTGATTGATACCAAAAATCGGCATGAATGCGATTTGTGACACACTGTAGATAACACTCATCGAAGATGTCGCCAAATCTCCACCATAAATTTTAAGGAAATTGTTGAAAATAATATTAATACCACTAGCTACAAGTTGCATTGCAAATGGAGCAGAACCAAGCGCGAAAATTTGCTTACAATAATGCAAATCAAGCTTGAAAGTTTCCTTTTTTAGTCTCAAAAGTGCACGATCTGAAAGGAAATATCTCACAACCCAAATACAAGATAAGATTTGACCGATAATAGTCGCCCAAGCAGCACCTTGCACTCCCATTTTCATAGGGAAAATGAACACATAATCCAAAATAATATTGGAAATTGCACCGATGAACATCGTAACCATCGCAGCTCTAGGATTTCCTTCGCCACGGATGAAGTTGTTCATTGCAAAACCAACCATTTGAAAAGGTGCACCATACAAAATAATTTTTCCATATTCGTAAGCGTAAGGCATCAAAGTGTCACTTGCGCCGAAAATTTTCAAAAACCATTTTAAATTTAAAAGAAAAATCGCTGATATCAAAATCCCGAAAATAATAGATAAAACCATTGATGTGCCGAGGATGATTTCTGATTCTGTTTTCTTGCCTTCTCCGAATTTAATTGAAGAAAGTGAATTGCCACCCACACCAATCAACATTCCGAATGCCATCAGAAATAAAAAAATCGGGAAAATCAAATAAACGCCACCAATTGACATTTGATTTACACCGGCACCAAGGAAAATTCTATCTACAACATTATACAAAGCCTGAACCAACATTCCTATAGTCGCTGGAACTGAAAACTTCCAGATTAATTTCGGAATGGATTCATTGCCAAGAAGATTTGATCGTTGTTCGTTTAAATTTTCTATAATAATCGCCTCCTAATCAAAATAATACAAGCTATTATACATTAAAAAACAAACATAATCAATGATTTATAAAAAAATTCAATAAATAACTAAAGCAATTAAAATCTTATTATGATAATATAGAATTAAGAATAATAATAAAAAGGATGATCTTATGAAAATACTACACGTAATAGCACAACTTCCGAAACAAACAGGAAGCGGCGTTTATTTTACAAATGTAATTCAATACATGCAACATAACCATGAAAATGCTGCTATATTTGGAATACAAGACGATATACAATTAAATTTGGATGAAACAATCAAAAAATATCCGGTGGAATTTAAAAGCGAAAAGTTGAACTTCCCAATAGTTGGAATGAGCGATGAAATGCCTTACGATTCCACAAAATACAGCGACATGACACACGATATGATTGAAGATTGGACAAATGAATTCACCAAACAATTGAAAAAAGCAAAACAAGAATTCCAACCAGACGTCGTCGTATCTCATCATTGTTGGATGTTAAGTAGTCTCGTGTTAGATATTTTCGATGAAACTCCAGTTTTATTACTAAATCACGGAACAGACATCAGACAAACCAACCTCAACCCAGAATTGTTTATGACCTGTGTGGATAATCTGAACCGCGCACAAAAAGTCCTAGCATTAAGCAAAAAAGACGTAGAACCAATCTCCGATATATTTGGAATCGACAAAGAAAAAATCGTCGTAATGGGCGGTGGTTACAACAGCAATATTTTCTACAGAAGAAAAGAAGACCCAAAAAACGACAGAATAAGGCTTTTGTTTGCAGGGAAATTATCACATGCAAAAGGAGTGTACGAACTTTGCAAAGCTTTCAAAAAATTAGAAGAAAAATACGATAATTTGGAACTAACATTAGTGGGAGATGTCGACATAGAAACAAAAGTTGAGTTGTGGGAGAATACAGGTAACTCACTTCACTTCGATTTGCACAACACATCTTGTCAGAAAAAACTATCCAATAAAATGAGAGAATCAGACATCTACATTCTGCCAAGCTACTATGAAGGATTGGGACTCATCGCCATCGAAGCATTGGGTTGTGGAATGAGAGTTGTTGTAACAGAAATAGAAGGACTAATCCAAACACTTGACAACGAAATAAACAACAGCACAGCCATCGAATTTGTAGAAATGCCACGACTCCAAACAATCGACAAGCCTTACGAATCGGAAATCGAATCATTCGTCGACAGATTAGCACAAGCAATCGAAAAACAAATAATCAGAGTTCAAAATCAAGAACTAATCCCAGAAAAAATCCACGAATTAGTATTAAATCATTCTTGGGATCATATTATGCTTGAAATCGAGAATGAGTTGAAAGAAATAGTGGAGAAATAATTGAAGAAAATTCACTGAAAGCAGCTTTTAATTTATTAAGAGCTGTTTTTTTATTGGAAAATACAAGAAAGAAAAAATTTCATTGTAGCTACTAAAAGATATTTTATTTAAAAACAATGAATCAAAGGAAATTTTTGTAAGAATTAATTTGATAATAAATATCATTGAAAAGAACTTGAAATTATAGTAAAATGAAAAAAGTTCTTTAGATGATAAAGAATATCATTATTAATTTAATAGGAGGTTCGTATGAACAAAAAGAAGATTATTTTTTCTTTAGTTTTTGTATTTGCCTTAATTTTTGGATTAAATATTAATTCCAAGGCAGCAAATGATAATTATACAGCGGATGATTTTGAAATTGTTGGAGATACTGTGTACGGTTTTTCTAAAAGCGGAGTGCAAAAGCTAAAAAGAAATCGAAATGTTGTACTGCCATCAAAAAGCAAAGAAAATGTAGATTTGAAAAAAATAGCAAGTTTTGCTTTTGTATACAATAAGAGTAGTGCAATTGATGAGTATACACAAAGAGAAGGAGAAAACGGAGAAGTTAACAACTTAGATGTTGATGGAAACGAAATTAAAAAGCTTGGAGAAGATTTCAAGCAATTAGACATAGAATCTGTAGAGATTCCTGAAGGATATACTTATATTGGACAAGATGCTTTTGAAGAAAATAGTAATATTAAAAGCGTTAATTTGCCAAACTCAATAATTAAAATTAGCGATTATGCATTCGCTCATCTAAGTTTAAAGACTATAAAATTACCAGATAATTTGGAATTTTTGGGAGAACAAGTATTTTTTGATAATCAAATAGAAGGCAAACTTATTTTACCTAAAAATTTAACAAATTTAGGAGAAAGATCATTTAAATCTAATCAAATTACAGAATTAGAATTTAATTGTGAAAAATTGGAAATTATAAAAGAACAAGCTTTTCAAGATAATAAAATTAAGCAAGTGAAACTTCCAGATAGTGTGAAAAAAATTGAGATTGGTGCATTTAGTGGAAATCTTGGTGATGAAAATTATGCATTGAAAGTTGTGCTTTTGTCAAAAGGTAATGTGGACAACAAGGATTCTTCTTCTATTGTCAATCCGACTGAAAAAGATAAGACAACTTCAGTAGATGTGGATAGTTCAAAATGGGATGAGAAAGATTTTGTATTTGATAAGGGAAAAGTTTTAGGATTTTCTAGTACAGGAAAATTAAAAGTTCGTAAGAATAAGAATCTTGTAATTCCTGAAAAGAATGGGAAATATCCTATTGATGAAATTGGAGATGATGCATTTAGAAATGTGGATTTTGAAAATAGTAGTTTAAACAAATACGATTTGAAAAGCATTAAACTTCCAAAAACTGTGAAAAAAATAGGAAAGTTTGCATTCCAGTCTAATTATTTGACAGAATTTGAAGCTCCAGAAGCTCTTAAAATCATTGGAGATGGGGCTTTTATGAATAATAAAATTGATACTCTAGAGTTAAGCGAAAATACTGAGATAATTGGAAGTAGTGCGTTTCATATTAATAAATTATTTGCAATAGTGATTTATCCAAATGTTAGGGAAATTGGAATTTCAGCTTTTAGAAATAACGATGCACAAAATGTAATGTTTATGGGCGATAAAGTCGAAAAAATAGGAGAAATGGCTTTTTGTAATAACAAAATATCTGAGTTAGATTTGAGTTTATTAACAAAATTAAAAGAAATATCTGTTCAAACTTTTTACAAAAATAGCATTACAAAGGTTACAATGCCCGAAAATTTGGAAAGTGTAAAAGAAGAAGCATTTAGATACAATAATTTAAAAGAGATTGATTTTTCAAATAAAATCAAAGAGATAAGATTTAACGCATTTGATGATAACAAAGTTGAGGATAACTACAAAAAAGTTTTAGTTAAAATAAAAGGAAAAACATTAGCTGATGGAAACAATTTTGTTGTTAATCCTGAAGAAACTACGAAAAACAAAGATGATTTGAAAAAAGTTTTGGATGAATTAAATAAGTTAAATTTAACACAACTTAGAGATGATACTCAAAAGCAATTCAAAGATATGAAGGCTGAATGTGAAAAGCTGTTAAAACAAGACAAATTATCTGAGGGTGCGAAGTTAAAGTACATCCATGATACTCAGTTTTTTATAAATCGCTATAAGTTAGACTCATTAATTAAAAAAGGAGAACTAACTATTAAAAATAATCCACAGAATACTGAGATTTTGAAAGATAAACTTGAATACGCAAAAAAATCTTATAATAATTCCGCTGTTGTGGATAATAAATTAACTCGTTTAACAAAAGAATTACAAAATCTTATTAATATTGCTGAAAACAAAGGGAATATGGCGGATTCAATTATGAAACAAGGCCATTTTGAACTTAAAACTCCACTTCCGATTCCGTCCTATCATATTGGAATGAATGTGTATTTTGACAAAAACGGCAAAATATTGTATGTATTAGATATGTCTTATACTATTGGAAAAGGACAAAAAGACGAGTACGGAAATGAGATTTTGAATATTGATGAAGATAATGAAGGTTATCATATGTTAGCCTTGGAGACTTTGGATGATTATGAAGGGCTAAATTACTCAGATATTTTGAAATCAAATGTAGATAGTCTTGGAAAAATCAGAAAAGGTGATGATAGAGCAAAATACCATAGGGAAGGAATTTTTGAAGCAATAAAAGATGCTTGCAAAGATTTTGAAAAGGAAAATATAACAAAACCTGGCAAGAAAAACCCAGGAACAACAAGAGTAGCAGGCGCTGACAGAATCAACACAGCAGTAGAAGTATCCAAGAAATACTACAAATCTGCTGGAACAGTAATCGTAGCAAACTACGAAAAATTCGCAGATAGCTTATCAGCATCAGCATTATCAAAAGCATTAAAAGCACCAATCTTGCTAGTTAAAAAAGATCAATTAGATTCAGTAGTAGCACAAGAAATCAAAAGACTTGGAGCTAAAAATGTAGTTGTAATAGGTGGAAAATTATCAGTAGATAAAGCTAAAAACAGCCTATCACAATACTACGTTAGAACAATAGCAGGGGCTAATCGTTATGAAACAAGTGCAAAAATCGCACAAGAAATCGTCAAACTAACAGGAACAAAGAAAGCTGTAGTAGCAAGCGGAGAAACATTCGCAGACGCATTGACAGTAGCACCACTAGCAAACAAAAATAACATGCCAATACTACTTGTACAACAAAACAACATACCAAAAGCAACACAAGAAGTATTGAAACAAATGGATGAAGTATTAGTAGTAGGTGGAGAATTAACAATCTCCAAAGAAGTAGCAAACAAACTACCAAACGCTACAAGAATTGCAGGAGCAAACCGTTACGACACAGCAAAGAAAATCTACGAATATGGCTTCAAAGACAGATTAGAAGTTAACATCGCAAACGGAACAACAGCAGCAGACAGCTTAGTAATAGGCTCCATTGATTGCCCAATATTATTAGCAGAAGCAAATGAAATTCCAGAAGCTACAAAACAAGCTATCAAAGAATCAAAATTTGAAAAAGTTAATGTATTTGGTGGAGAAAACTCAATAAATGAATCAGTGGTAAAAGAATTGATTAAGTAAACTAAACGCAGCACATAAAAATATTGTGCTGCGTTTTTACAAAAAATTTTTTTATTAGTTTAATAAATTATGAGAAATTATTCGTATTTATCTATAATAACGCTTGGAATTGAAATTTTTCCACCTAAAGTAGATTCATAGGTAATTATACCATTGCTCATACCATAGATGGTAATTTTATCATTTTCTAATATTCTACTGCCATTCATTTCACTTTTAGGAACAGCACAATAAAGAATAGTATCATAATTATTATTCACAGCTAGTCTCATTTGTACTTCTGTTCCAGCTTCTATAACCTGAATTACTTTTCCACTAAATTTAACAGATTTTCCAACATATTTGTCAGGTGTTCTGGCTAATTGATCATAAGTTATACCAGTTTCATATCCTTGTTTTTCTTCTTTTTCTCTAGCTTCGGCTTCTTTCTTTTCTTTAGCTTCTTGTTCCTTTCTTATTTTGTCAGCTTCAGCCTTTTTTTCATCTTCTTTTTTCTTGAACCAAGGTTCAGCTTCTTCAACTTTTTTCTTTAATTCTTCGTTTTCGGTTTTTAGTGACTCATTTTCGGATTCTAGTTTAGTGATTTGTTCGCTATTTTTTTTGAGGGTTTCTTCAGTATCGCTTGAAGTATAATCTCCGGATAAAACTGAAAATAAAAAAACAATTATTAATAATAATATTAGGTCAATTATATTTCGTTTAACACCGTCAGATTTTTTCTTCTTATCCTTTTTGGAAAAATTTTGTTCTGAAATTTTTTCATTAAATTTGTCATTATTGTTTTCCATAATATCCTCCTGAATATATTTATTTATATTAGTATTACATATTTTTGAAAATAAAACAATATAGATTTAAAATTAACTTGTAATAAAAATAAATGAAGAAAAAACAAAAAAATTAATCTCTACTAATTTGAACATAATTAGTACACATTCATAGTCTATTATATAAGTATAAACAAAGTAAGTTTAATCTCAAGAAACAATCTCCTCCCTTAATATTGTTTTAACCTTAGATTAAACTGGAGACCACTCAGATGGTCTCTTTTTTATATTAAAATTTTAACCTAAAAAAAGCTAACTCGTTTGAGTTAGCTTTTCTTCTATACTTTTATTGTTCAAATGGTTTTGATAAGAATTTGAATCTTTTTTCTACGACTTTGATGTTTGATGGTGTTTTTTGGTACAATTCTCCGTCAGTATCTGCGACTAATCCTTCAGGTGAGATGAACTTTATTTCTTTTGCTTTGAATGTTTGAACGCCTTCGTTTTGTTCGTTGAAATCAAAGCTGTTTGATTGTCCGAACATTGCTTTGAATGCTCCGATGTTTGATTGCTCAACTACAAATACATTCAACACTCCATCGCTTGGGCTTATGTCAGAGATTGGAACTTCAACTCCTCCTGAGTATAATCCATTAGCGACAAATACCATAACGGCATTTCCTTTTATCGTTTCGCCGTCGAGTTTCATTTCATAATCAAATGAATTGTCTTGTGTTAATGTTTCAAAAATTTTTGGGATATATGTCAAGACACCGAAAGTTGATTTGTCGGCACCTTGCATTTTTTGCGCGTTTTCTGATGCCATTCCCACTGTCCAGAAATTTAGAGCGATTTTGTCGTCATTTAAAATGCAGTCGTATTCTTTGACTTCTGCATCCAACAAATTTTCACTTGCTTCTATTGGATCTGCTCCGATGTTGACAGTTCTTGAGAAATCGTTAAACGATCCTCCTGGAATAATTCCTATAACAGGATCCATATCGTAATCATATAATCCGTTGATGACTTCGTTTATTGTTCCGTCGCCTCCAACTACGATTACCAAATCAAAATCTTTTAATTCTTCACATTTTTTGTAGAAATCACCTTGTTCTTCGCTTTGGAAAAACACTGTTTCATTTGATAATTTTAATATATTAGGACTACATTTCGATAATACTTCAAATATATCTTGTTGTCCTGAATTATCGTGATACATAACGATTGATTTTTTGAATTTATTCATTAAATTCCTCCTAAAAATTTTACGATTTGTACAATTATTATTATGATAGGTTGGTGAATTAAATAAATCATCAAACTTTTTTTGCCCATTTTTGATAATACATTCTCTCTTACATTTAATTTTATATCTAAAAAGTCTCCTGCGCAATATCCAACTAGATACATAAAATACCAGGGTAGTAATGGGAAATAGTCGCCGCTGTAAAACTTGTTGTTGTAGAATCCCACAAAACTAAATAAATTGGTACTTATATCCATTGGATGAGCGCTTATTTTGTAAGTTAGAATGAACATTACAAAAGATAGGGCACACAATATTTTTTTGTTAAGGGTTAATTTGTCGACAAAAATCGTGAACAATGATGCCAAGCACAACAGATGAATTATTCCAAAAACTATGAAAAATTCATTTGCGAAGAAATACGTCGTAACGCTCAAAATCATAGCCACGATAAAAAGCGTGATGGTGTGTTTTTTGTAATTGTGAGATAAATTGAAGCAATAGCCCGATATCAAAATGAAGCTTATGCAGATGAATCTCTCCCAAATCATGCCTGGAGTATTTTCAAACCATTCAATTTTGAAATTTTCCATGTAGACCAAATCGAACAGCAAATGGTAAATTACCATGTTTACAATCGCAAATCCCCTTAATGTATCGATCAAATTATTTCTTTTCATCATATCATTGGCGAAAATACTTTCAGAATTACGGATAGTATTTTTCTTGATAGGTTTTGGTTTTCCAATTGTCTTGAAAATATTTCTTGTGATTGTGATTGCATTTCCAAGAAATCTTCCTTTAAATCGGAAATAATGTGTGAATCGTAGTACATCGCTCCGTTTTCAAAATGCAGATACAATGATCTAAAATCGAGATTGATTGAGCCGATTACGCAACGTTGGTCATCTGTAACACAACTTTTTGCGTGCAAAAATCCTGGCGAATATTCGAAGATTCTAACGCCCGCTTCTAAAAGAGTTTTGTAGTATGTTCTTGTAACCATATACACCAATTTTTTGTCGGGAATTCCAGGGGTCATGATTCTAACATCGACACCGCTTAACGCCGCATCTCTTAGGGAATCGATCATGTCATCTGATGGAATCAAATACGGAGTTGTAATGTAGAAATATTTTCTGGAACGAGACACCAATTGCATGTACGCACCCTTTCCAACAGGAACATCGTCTAATGGAGAATC
>NZ_JAGYZD010000309.1 GCF_018371055.1 Finegoldia magna
TTTCCTTTATATCCTTGCTTTTGAAAAAACTTATATCTACTATTATCTTTCTCTGTTTTTATAATCAATTTATTTGCAATATCTACCAATGGTGTTTTTGATTTCTTCTTCAATTTCTTTTAAAAATATCTCCTTATCTTCTTTCCCATTTGCAATCTCACTTAATCCCATTTCCCATTCTGCTGTTGTTTTTGGTGATTTAAATTCATCTATTACTATTGATACTAAGTTTAAGCCCTTTCTTGTTGAAATAAGATTTCTCTTATCTCTTTTTATATAACCTTTATAAATTAGATTTTCTATTATTCCTGCACGAGTGGCTGGAGTCCCTATTCCTCTTCTTTCTACTTCAATACCTTTTTCTAAAACATCATTTCCTGCTATTTCCATAGCTTTAAGTAAACTATCTTCAGTAAAATGTTTTGGGGGTGTAGTATACTTTTCTTTAATATTTTTTTCCTTTATTTCAAGTTCATCTCCAATATTCACATTAGGAAATATCGTATCTTCACTCTTTTTCGATGTATATTCTTTTAAATACTTTGTAAATCCTTCATCTTTAATTACTTTGCCAGTGTTTGTAAATTCAAAGCTATCAAATATAGCTACAATTTTTGTTGTATTTTCAACTAGTGGATATCCAACACTTGCGTTTAGTTTATTTAATATTAGTCTATACACTTTAGATTCACTTTCTGGAAGATAAGATATATCTTTACTCAATGAACTTACTGTAGGTATAATTGCATGATGATCGCTAACTTTTTTTGAATTAAATACAATTTTAATACGCTCTGTATCAAAATCATTTTTCCCCAAAATATTATTTATTGTGCTTACAATCATATCTTCTGTTAAATACCTACTGTCTGTTCTTGGATAGGTTATATATTTCTTCTCATAAAGGCTTTGAGCATAATCTAAAGTCTGTTTTGCACTATATCCAAAATATTTGTTACACTCTCTTTGTAGTGTTGTTAAATCAAAAGGTAAATCTGGTTTCGTTATTTTTTCTTTTTTTACTAAATCTGTAATTTTTATTGTATTGCCTATTAAATTTATCAGCTGTTCAGCTATCACCCTATTATCTATTCTATTAGTGGATAGCATAAACTTATCAAGTTCTATTTCTACTGTATAATATTTTTCTTTTTTAAAATTTTCTATTTCAAAATCTCTATCTACTATCATTGCCAATGTTGGTGTTTGAACTCTCCCTATACTATAATTTTCGTCATATAAGCAAGAGTAAAGTCTACTCATATTCATTCCAACAAGCCAGTCGGCTATAGCTCTTGCCTTTGCTGAGTCAAAAAGATTATCATAGTATTTTCCATCTTTTAAATTATTGAATCCTTCTTTTATTGCAGAATCTTCCATAGATGAAATCCAAAGACGCTCTATTTTCTTTTTACAATTTGCTTTCATATACACAAGTCTAAATATAGCTTCTCCTTCTCTTCCTGCATCACAAGCATTAATTACCGCATCAACTTCTTTACTGTTCATCAGCTTTTTAAGAATATTAAATTGTTTCTTTGTGGTATTTACAATTTCGTACTTGTATTCTTTTGGAATAATAGGTAAATCTTCAATTCTCCACTTTTTATATTTTTCATCATAACTATCAGGATTTGCCATCTGAACTAGATGACCTACACACCAAGATACTCTATAATCATTTCCCTCATAATATCCATCTTTTTT
>NZ_JAGYZD010000310.1 GCF_018371055.1 Finegoldia magna
TACTTTTGCAATAGAGGGTGTATCTAGAACTTTGACCCACCAATTGGTCAGACACAGATTAGCAAGCTACTCGCAAAAATCTCAACGATATGTGAGAGCGAATAATTACGAGTATATTATCCCTCCAAAAATAAAAAATAATCCCAAGGCTTTAGAAATCTACGAGAAACACATGAAGCATACGATTGACGCTTATAACGAACTTACAGAAATTCTGATACAAGAAGAATACGACAAATTAATCGAGTCTGGAGTTGATGAGAAAAAAGCAAAATCAATGTCAGAAAAAAGTTCCATTGAAGATGCAAGATATGTTTTTTCAAATGCTACTGAGACAAAAATTGTCATGACAATGAATGCACGTGAGCTGTTGCATTTCTTTGAAGCTAGGTGTTGTCAAAGAGCGCAATGGGAAATCAGAGAAATGGCTACACTAATGCTTGTTGAAGCGAAAAAAGTGTGTCCACAAATTTTCAAAAAAGCAGGGCCAGGTTGTGTTAAAGGAAGTTGTCCAGAAGGAAAGATGACTTGTGGTAAAATAAAACAAGTTAGAGAATATTTTAATAGCCTTGACTAGTTAGGAGATATTATGGGAAAGATAGCAATTTTAACAGATTCAGGTAGTGAAATTACACCAAAAATAGCTGAAGAATACGGCATAGAATTGATGCCACTTCAAATAAACTACTCAGATGTATCCTACGATGATTATACTGTTGATCCGAAATATATATACGAAAACATCGATAGAGAAGTTCCAAAAACATCCATCCCATCTCTTGGAGATATCGTTAATAAATTAAATGAAATAAAAAACAAGGGGTTTGACAAGATAATATGCATTTCCATTTCTTCAAAACTAAGTGGAATGTACAATGCATTTATGCTTGCGAAAGACCAAGTGGAAGATGTGCAAGTAGAGGTATTTGACTCAAAAAATATTTCAATTGGTACGGGATTTTTTGCAATATTTGCGAGAAAATTAATTGATGAAGGATTTTCATTAGAATCTATAATAGAAACAATGAAATCAAAAATCAAAGATTCAGTACCAGTTATAACTTTGGATACTTTAAAATATTTGTCTTTAGGTGGTAGAATAGGTAAAATTACTGGGATCGTTGGTAATTTATTAAATTTGAAGCTTATAATATCTTGTAATGAAGACGGAGAATATTATACAGTAGAAAAAAATCGTGGTGCAATGAAAAACATCAACCACGCTATTGATATAGTGAAAAAAGAGTTATCAGGTATCAAAGACTATTATTTGGTTTTATTAAACGGTGATAATCAAAGCGCAATGGAAAAGGCCAAGGAAAGTATGAATGATTTAATTGAAGGAGCAAAGTTCTACTACGAAGGACAAATTGTTCCAACATTAAGTATCCATACTGGACCGGGATTATTTGGAATAGGTTATTTTAAATTATAAATTAATAGGGGGCGAGTAAATGGGAAACAAAAAAAGCAATATAGAATTTATTACTAATGGAAACATCACGGATGTGATTTTTAAATTAAGTATCCCATTGATGATTAGTAATCTAATCAAAACCCTTTATGGTATAACTGATGGAATATATGTAGCTCGAATTAGCTCTGAAGACTATGCTGCGACATCTTTTACTTGGCCTGTGCTGTATTTGTTTATAGCAGTTGGACTTGGAGTAAGTGTGGCAGCTACTTCTTTAATGAGTCAA
>NZ_JAGYZD010000311.1 GCF_018371055.1 Finegoldia magna
AGAAGAAATAAAAAAGGTAAAGATAAATGATAGCAAGGTTATTGGTAAATATAGAAATTTAGACTTACAAGTTTCATATAACTTTATGACTAATACTCATACTTTTAAACTCCTAGGAAAAGCAGAATACTTTGGAGAGTTTTCAAACTCTACTGATGGCAATATAACAAGACTTGATAATGCTATTGAAAAAATGCCTGCAAGGCTTGGAAGATTAAATCAAAACCTTGAAAACTATAAAGAATCTTTAGAAAATGCCAAAGTAGAATTGACCAAACCATTTGAAAAAGCAGATGAGTTAAGGGATAAGACACTAAGATTAGCTGAAATTAATAAACTTTTAGATATGGGAGAAGTAGAAGAATTAGAAAACCAATCACCATTATTAGAAGATTTAAAGAGGGCGATAGTTGATTATTCTAACTACGAGTTCTCAGAATCTAATAGCTATGAAGACTTTGACAAATTATACCCTGATTTAAGCCATATAGGACTTGCCTATACAGAAACACCTGATGGTAAGCACACGATTCAATATGAGGTAAATTTAGAAGAAAAAACATGGACTCAGTATGTAGATAATGTAGCTATTAGAACAGAATCTTTTGTAGAAGAAGATATATCTAATTCACAAGCTATTAAAGATATGACTGAAGCCATAAAGATGTCAAGTTTTGACGATCTGGTATCAGTAGATGAAGAAGATTTAAAACAAGCCCTAGGTTTAGAAATAGATGATGATGGAAACTTCTATGATCCACTAGCAAAAGATCTTGATAATGATGGAATACCAGATAGGTATGACAATGATTTTAAAGATAGTGATTACTTTGAATCAACCTATGATGTAGAGGATAATCTTCAGGCAAGGGAAGAGAAACCATCTATATTGGGACAAATATCAAAATTCAAATCGGAAGAAGAAAAAGATAAAAATCAAGAAAAAAACGAAAAAGCACAAGAAAGATAGAGGAGGGCGAAAGGCTCTCCTTATTTAGTACAAGGAGGAAATTATGGAATACAAAGATATTAGAGAAAACTTAGAAGAAATGATGAATGATAATTACAAGGATTTTATAAAAGCACTTGTGAGCATAGAAAAAGGCGTTACTGATGAAAAGGCACTTGAAGAAGTCTATGTTTTATTTATGATCAAAGACACAACAGGTCTATTAAATGATGACTTTGACTATATGATTGATGATATGAAAGAACAAGGTAAGATTGTTGAAAATACCAATGAACTTGAAGAAAAAGACAATCTCATAAATCTCGTGGGTAATATAGCTGGCAAAGTAGAAAATCTTGAAAGAGAAAATGCTAATGGAGAAAAGTTCAAAGTAAGCAACTTTTCAATTGTTTCAAAAGATGTCGATGGAAATAAAGTTTATACCAATTGTTCAGCCTATGGAGATAAGACAAAAGATTTAGAGAGTTTAAAACAAGGAGACTTTGTTAAAATATTTGGTCAAGTAAAAACAAGCATTGACAACAATGGAAAGGAACATAAAAATGTCCGTATTTTGACTTCTAAGCTCTTAAAAGCAAAAGAACAAGTAAAGAGTCAAGACAAGGATATAAAGTCCATATTAGGGCAAATAAAAAGCTTTAGGACAGATGACAAAACTAAGTCAACTAAGAAAGAACATAGCAAAGGTGAAGAGAGGTAAATATCGGCAGTTTTGATCTGAA
>NZ_JAGYZD010000032.1 GCF_018371055.1 Finegoldia magna
GGATGGACTTGTAGAGATATCATCAGCAGTAAAATCAACTGCAGTAAGTTTGTCAAAAATGGCAAGTGATTTGAGATTAATGAGTTCAGGACCAAAAACTATGGTTGGAGATATTGAACTTCCAGCTAGACAAAATGGTTCATCAATAATGCCAGGTAAAGTAAATCCTGTAATTCCAGAAGTTGTTAATCAAGTTGTATTCAGGATTATTGGAAATGATAATACAGTTACAATGTGTGCTGAACACGGACAATTAGAACTAAACGCTTTTGAACCAGTGTTATTTGATAGTTTGTTCGAATCAATATCTATATTAACTAACGCAGTGAAAACTTTCAGAGAAAATTGTATACTTGGAATTAAACCAAACAGACAAAAACTTTCAAATGACGTAGAAAAATCCGTTGGAATTGTAACAGCATTAGTTCCTCATATTGGATATAAGAAGTCCGCTGAAATTGCTAAGCGTGCTTTGAGTACGGGAATTACAGTTAGAAATATCGTATTGGACGAAAAAATCCTGACAGAAGATGAATTGAAAGAAATCTTGGATCCTATTGCTATGACAATGCCAGGAATTGCAGCTGAGTATTTGATTAAACAAAAACAACAAGCTTACATCGAAAAAAAGAAACTAGAAGACAAGGAACAAAAAGCAAAAAAATAATTTTATGTTGACAAAATCTTGTTATCGAGTATTTGATAACAGGATTTTTTATTACGAACTAAAAGTTTTACATTATTTTAAATTTGCTAATATGTTATAATTTATTTAGGTGATATGATGAAAAATAATACTAAAAATGCAGACAATGTTATATTGGCGATATCAAATGTTTTAATGGTGGTTTTCGTATCTACTCTACTTAGAGGCCACAACATAATATCGTTGTTAATTTTACTTGCGTGGGCAGTTTATGCGTCGCAAAATAAAATGATTTTACCAAAAAGTCTTGAAAGAAAAAGAACAAAATTCGAATACGGAAGTTTTATCGTTTTGTTAATAGGTTTTATGTTGATTTATTACCATCCTAATAAGGTATATGTGTTCTTAACATATCTAACATTTTTAATTTATAACACACTTTTGTGGATGAATATGATTAGAATGAGAGCTATTAATAAAGAAAATAATAAGAAATCTAACAAAAAGAAATAAAGAGGTATATGATGAAAATTATGGTTATAGGGCCTGGCAGATGGGGAAGTTTCATCGCTTGGTATTTGAAAAAAATTGGTCATGAAGTTTTGTTGTATGGTTTGAATGGAACTGAAGATTTCGAAAACTTTAAGAAAAGTCGTAGCAATGGAATTATTACTTTGCAAGATGATTTAGAATTAACCGATGATATCACAAGAGCAAAAGAATGTGATGTTATTCATGTTAGTATAAATGCACAAGGTTTTAGAAATGTGTGTGAAGAACTTAAGTCTATTGGAATTAAGGATAAAATTATCGTTACTAATATGAAGGGGATTGAGATTTCGACTGGAAAAAGATTATCAGAAGTCTGCAAAGAAATTATGGATGGATCTAACAAAGTTGCAGCTTGGATCGGTCCAGGTCATCCACAAGAATTTTACCGCAATGTTCCAAATTGTATGGTAATTGATTCGGAAGATGAAGATGTGAAAGAATTGTTGATTGAAAATTACAGTTCAGATTTGATTAGATTTTATTATGGACAAGATTTGATTGGAAATGAAATCGGCGCAGCTTACAAAAATGTAATTGGAATTGCTGCAGGAATGTTGGATGGAATGAAAATAAGTTCTTTGAAGGGAGCTTTGATGAGTAGAGGTTGTAGAGAAGTTGCAAGGTTTATTAAGGCATCTGGAGGCCAAGAGCTTAGCGCATACGGTCTTTGCCATCTTGGAGATTATGAGGCTACGGTGTTCTCGCAATATTCTCACAACAGAATGTTTGGAGAAATGTATGCAAAATCAGAAAAATACGACAAATTAGCTGAAGGATACTACACTGTAAAAGCTATTAAATTACAAGCAGACAAAATGAATTTGGATTTACCAATAAACAATGCAGTGTACAAAGTTTTGTACGAAAATTCGAAATGCGAAGAAGAAATCGACAAATTATTCAGTAGAAGTTTGAAAAA
Organism: Finegoldia magna; assembly: GCF_018371055.1. Classification (GTDB taxonomy): domain Bacteria; phylum Bacillota; class Clostridia; order Tissierellales; family Peptoniphilaceae; genus Finegoldia; species Finegoldia magna_I. Next base: position 2,118 of record NZ_JAGYZD010000032.1, read on the forward strand.
AGAATTTTATTAATGAAAAACAAATTAGAAGTGCAAAAAAGCACTTCTTTTTTTGATTAAAATGCTTGACAAATAGATTTTAAGTTTATATAATATACAAGTCAAGTAAAAAGGTTGACGGTGATTGAATGGAAAAATTATTAAATATTACCATGATGTTTGATTATTATGGTAAATTGCTTACGAAAAGAGAATACGATGTAATTGACAAGTACTACAATGAGGATTTGTCATTAAATGAAATTGCTCAAATTTGTGATATTTCAAAACAAGCTGTAAGTGATAGTTTGAAAAGAGCTGAAAATAAGCTTTATGAATACGAACAAAAACTTGGCTTAATTGAAAAATCAAAAAAGAGTCATCAATTTCTTAGAAAAATCAGAAATGATCTTTTCTCTTTGTCACCAGAAATCAAAAGCAAAGAAATTGAAAATATCATTATAGATATAGAAAATTTCTTAAATGATTTAGAGGATGTGGGAAATGATATTTGAAAATTTGTCCGATAAATTACAAAATGCCTTGTCAAAATTGACCAACAGAGGAAAGTTGACAGAAAAAGATATAGATGTTGCAATGAGAGAAGTTAAACTTGCTTTATTGGAAGCGGACGTTAACTATAAAGTTGTTAAAGATTTTATATCTCAAGTAAAAGAACGTGCTATCGATTCTTCTGTTTTAGAAAGTCTTACTCCAGGTCAACAAGTTATTAAAATAGTTAATGAAGAATTAACTAAAATGATGGGTGAAAAGGAAGAAAAACTTAACGTTTCACCAATGAAACCTACGGTAATTATGCTTTGCGGTTTGCAAGGGGCAGGTAAAACAACTCATGCCGGAAAACTTGCATTGAGTTTGAAAAACAAAAACAAAAGCGTCTTACTTGTAGCGTGTGATATTTACAGACCTGCTGCCATTAAACAACTTCAAGTTGTTGGTGGAAAAGTTGGTGTAGAAGTATTTGAAATGGGACAAACAAATCCCGTTGAAATTTCAAAAAAAGCAATCGAAGAAGCTAAGAAAAAGAACATTGATTATGTAATTATAGATACTGCCGGTCGTCTTCATATTGACGATACTTTGATGGATGAGCTAAAAAATATTAAACAAGAAGTTAATCCTTCAGATATTTTGTTAGTTGTAGATGCGATGACTGGACAAGATGCAGTGAATGTTGCAGCTAAGTTTAACGAGGATTTGGATATTACAGGAATTATCCTTACTAAGTTAGACGGTGATGCAAGAGGTGGTGCTGCTTTATCAATCAGACAAGTAGCAGATAAGCCTATTAAATTTATAGGTGTAGGTGAAAAACTTGGAGATTTAGAGCCGTTCCATCCGGACAGAATGGCATCACGTATCTTGGGTATGGGAGATGTTCTTAGCCTTATCGAAAAAGCACAAAATCAATTTGACGAGAAGAAGGCAAAAGAATTAGAAGAAAAGATTAAAGCTCAAAGTTTTGACTTTAATGATTTTCTTGACCAAATGCAGCAAATCAAAAAAATGGGACCTATGCAAGATATTCTTGCAATGATTCCTGGCGTGGATAGTAAAATGCTTAAACAAGTGAATTTCGATAACAAAGAATTTGATAAGATTGAAGCAATTATTAAATCTATGACCAAAGAAGAAAGAGAAAATCCAGATATCATTAGCGTATCTAGAAGAAAAAGAATTGCTAAAGGATGCGGTCAAGATCAAGTAGCGGTTAACAAACTTTTGAAACAATTCAAAGAAATGAAAGTTATGATGAAAAATATGGGAGCGCTACAAAAGAAATTTGGTAAAAAAGGTAAAATGAAAATGCCTTTTTTTAGATAATAAGTTATGGAGGTAAATTATGTCAGTAAAAATTAGATTGAAAAGAATGGGAGCAAAGAAGAAACCATTTTATAGAATAGTTGTCGCAGATTCAAGATGTCCTCGTGATGGTAAATTCATCGAAGAAATCGGATATTACAACCCATTAGTTGAAGAAAAAACTGTTAAAGTTGATAGCGAAAAAGTTCAACAATGGATTAAAAACGGTGCAAAACCTACAGATACAGTAGACAGATTATTTAAAAATAATGGAGTTTACGAAGCAAAATAATAATACAAGTTGGGAGTTGTCATGGAAAAATTAGTTAAAACAATTGCTACTGCGTTAGTTGATAACAAAGAAGCAGTTGAAGTAACATCAAGACAAGACAAACATACGGTTATTATAGAAATTAAAGCAGATTCCAAAGATTTGGGGAAAATTATAGGAAAAGAAGGGAAAATTGCCAAGGCAATTAGAACTATTACTAAGGCAGCGGCTATTAAGAGTGGCGAAAAAGTTGTCGTAGATATTTTGCAATAATGGAATATATAGCTGTAGCAGAAGTGCTCAATACTCACGGTATTAAAGGATGTCTTAAAATGAGACCGTTGACTGATAATATCGAAAGATTTGACGAAGATATTTGTTATTATCTCGGGAATAAAAAAGTTGAGGTCAATATTCAAAATTATAGAATGTACAAGGGTTTTTTGTACATTGATTTTGAAGAATTTAACGATATTAATGAAGTTCTTGAATTCAAAAAACAGTTTTTATATATAGATGAAAAAGACAGATACGAATTGAAAGATGGAAGCTTTTACATTGACGATTTGATTGGGTTAAAGGCTTATAGTAATGGTGAATACATCGGAGATTTGGTTGAAGTTTTGAGCGTTTATAGTAATGATGTATATGTAATTAAAAATGATGAAAAAGAATTTATGATACCTGCTGTAAAAGAGTTCATTAAAAAAATAGATTTAGAAAATGGATTAATCGATGTAGTTATAATTGAGGGTATGTGATGAAATTTATAATTCTCACATTATTTCCAGAAAGTTTTGATTACTTAAAATCATACGGAGTCATAGGAAAAGCAATCCAAAACAATCTCATTGAACTTGAAGTGGTTAATATTAGAGATTACACTAAAAATAAACACAAAAAGGTAGACGATGAGATATATGGTGGCGGAGCTGGGATGCTTATGACTTGCCAACCAATTTATGACTGCTTGGAAGATGTGAACAAAAACAAATCAAAAGTTGTGTTTATGTCTCCTCAAGGGAAAGTTCTTAATCAACAAAAGTGTATAGAACTTTCAAAAGAAAAAGAAATAGTCATTCTTTGTGGCCATTACGAAGGTGTCGACAGTAGAATCATCAATCATTATTGTGATGAGGAGATTTCTATTGGAGATTATGTTATGACTGGTGGAGAATTAGGAGCTATGGTTCTTATAGATTGTGTAAGCCGAATGATTAACGATGTTTTGGGAAATGATGAAAGTTATAAGACAGATTCGCACTACAATTTATTGCTACAGGAAGATTCCTACACAAGACCCAGAGTATTTAACGGATATGAAGTTCCTGAAGTTTTATTATCAGGAAATCACGAAAAAATCGAACAGTGGCGAGAAAAATCAAGACTAAACAACACTAAACTTAAAAGAGAAGATATATATCAGAAATATCTGAAAGAAAAAAACCAAGGAGGATCATAATGGATATTATAAAAACATTAGAAGATGAACAATTAAGAGAAAATAAGTTCGACTTTCATGTTGGCGATACTGTAAAAGTAGACTACCTTATCAAAGAAGGTAATAAAGAAAGAGTTCAAGTTTATGAAGGAACTGTAATTAAAATGCAAGGAACTGGACTTAGAAGAACTTTCACAGTAAGAAGATTAGCTTACGGTGTAGGAGTAGAAAGAACTTTCTTAATCAACTCACCAAGAGTAACTAACGTAAGATTAGTTAGAGAAGGTAAAGTAAGAAGATCAAAATTATTCTACTTAAGACACAGAGAAGGTAAAGCTGCTAAAGTTAAAGAAAAGCAAAAATTCTAAATTGAGTGCTGAGGTTTTCTCAGTACTTTTTTTAGATGGAAAGGAAATAACATGGACATTAATAATATAAACTGGTATCCAGGGCACATGAAAAAAGCTATTGACAAGATAAAAGAAAACATGAAACTTGTCGACATAGTTTTGGTTCTTGTGGATAGCAGAATTGTAAGATCATCCATGAATCCAGTTATAGAAGATATCTTAAAGGATAAGCCGCAATTGATTTTATTGAACAAGATGGACATGGCAGATCCTAAAATTACACAAAACTGGATTAATTATTTTGCAAAGAAAAATATAACAGCACTTCCAATTGATAGCAAAAACGGTAAAAATTTGGATAAAATTGAGCCAACAGCTAAAAAGATTTTAGAAGATGTACTTGCTAATAGAAAAGACAAAAACATAAAATCAGAAATTATTAGAATGATGATAGTTGGTATTCCAAATGTTGGAAAATCTACTATAATCAACAAATTATCCAACAGACAATCTGCCAAAACAGGAAACACTCCAGGTGTTACAAGGACTAATCAGTGGATTAGAATAAAAGGTAAGATGGAATTGTTGGATACACCAGGTGTTTTGTGGCCAAAATTCGAAGATAATGAAATTGGCCTGAATTTGGCATTTACTGGGGCTATCAAAGATGAAATTTTGGATGAAGAAAACTTAGCGTACAAGCTCATCGAGAAACTAATGAGTATTGATCCACAAATTTTAGAAAAAAGATATTCGATTGATACACAAAACAAGGAAACAATCGAAATAATGGATGATATTGCTATAAGACGTGGCTGTTTGTTAAAAGGAAAAAATATTGATTATTCTAAAGTTTCATCAATAGTTATAGATGAATTTAGAAAAACAAAGTTAGGAAGAATTTCATTAGAAGATGTTTGCGATTGATTATAACGAATTTGGGGAAGAATTAATTTGTGGCGTAGATGAAGTTGGAAGAGGACCATTAGCAGGTCCTGTTGTGACATGTGCAATTATTATGCCTAAAAATTGTGAGATAATAGAAGGAGTCACTGACTCAAAAAAGCTTTCTGAAAAAAAGAGAATTAAATTCAAGGATATGATTTTGGATCAAGCTTTGGCATACAGTGTAAATTTTGTGGATCAAAGTGTGGTTGATGAGATTAACATCAAGCAAGCCACGAGATTATCTATGAAAAGAGCTGTAGAAAGTCTGAAAACAAAGGACAATAAATTCATAAAACCTGATTTGATTGTAATTGATGCAGAAATTATTGACACAGATATTAAACAAATGTCATTTGTCAAAGGTGACGAAAAATTATATCCGATTTCTTGTGCATCAATTGTAGCAAAGGTTATAAGAGATGAGTACATGAAGGATATGGCTACTATCTATCCACAATACGGTTTTGAAAAACACAAGGGATATGGAACTAAATTTCACAGAGAAATGATACTTGAATATGGAGAGTGTCCGCTTCATAGAAAAACTTTTTTGAGGAAATTATATGAAAATGGAAAAAAACCGAGGTAAATTTGCCGAGGATTACGCTTGTGAATATTTAATAGAAAAAGGTTACGAAATTATTGACAGGAATTATTCCGAGAGAATTGGGGAACTAGACATAGTTTGCACTTACGAAAATTATTTGGTCATAGTTGAAGTAAAAGCAAGGACTGATGATAAGTTCGGCGCTCCTTCTGATTTTGTAACTTTTGGGAAACAAGACAGAATAAGAAAAACAACAGAAATTTATATCGACAAAAATGATTTGTACGATTATCAGCCTAGATTTGATGTGATAGAAATTTATTTGGATAATTTCAAATTAAATCACTATATTGACGCATTTTAATATTGACAATGGGCTAGTATTTTTATATAATATCAAGGTCAAGCAAATATATTGACACAAAGAGGTTTTAATATGTATAAAGTAGCAGTGCTTACAGTATCAGACAAGGGTTCTCAAGGAAAAAGAGAAGATTTAAGTGGTAAAAAAATTATAGAAATTATCGAAAAAAACGGCTATAAATTAGAAAAATATGATATTGTAGCAGATGAAAAAGAACTTATAAAAGAAAAATTAATCGAGTATTCCAATGAAAATATTGAGTTGATTTTGACTACGGGTGGAACTGGATTTTCAAAAAGAGATGTAACTCCTGAGGCTACATTAGAAGTTTCAGAAAAACTTTGTTTGGGAATTAGTGAAGCGATTAGAAATTATTCGATGACTATTACAAAAAGAGCAATGCTTTCAAGAGCTGTTTCAGTTATTAGAAAAAACTCCCTCATAATAAATATGCCGGGTAGTCCTAAGGCTGTTGAAGAAAGTTTGGAATACATAATTGATACGTTAGATCACGCTTTGAAAATTTTACAAGGCGATGCATCAGAATGTGCGAGAAAATAGTTGTTCATAATTAATTAGTAATGTATAATATATGATAGATAATTGTAGGAGGTATATATGATACAAGCAGGAGATTTTAGAAAAGGCACAACTTTTGAAATGGATGGAGATGTATGGCAAATTATAGATTTCCAACACGTTAAACCAGGAAAAGGTGCAGCTTTTGTAAGAACAAAAATCAGATCAGTTATGACTGGTTCAAACAGAGACATGACATTCAATCCTAACGAAAAATATGAAGAAGCTAGAATTGAAACAAGAGAAATGCAATACTTATACAACGATGGAACTTTATATTATTTCATGGACCCAGAATCTTATGAACAATTACCAATTGATAAAGTTAGTGTTGAAGAAGCTATTCTTTATATAAAGGAAAATGATATGGCAACAATCAAATTTTTCAAAGGTAAAGCATTCCAAGTTTCTCCGCCAAACTTTGTTGAGTTAGAAATCACTCAAACAGAACCTGGTATTAAAGGTAACACTGCAACAGGAGCTACAAAACCAGCTACTGTAGAAACAGGCGCTACAGTTAACGTACCTTTATTTGTAAACGAAGGAGATAAAATCAAGATAGATACAAGAACTGGAGAATATTTGTCAAGAGTTTAGTATTTATTGACTTTTCAACGCGTTTATGATAAAGTAGTACGGTGGATTTTGTCCATACTAATAGAGGAGGTCTAATATGAGAGATAAAGTAATTTTAGAATGTACTGAATGCAAGAGCAGAAATTACACTACTAAAAAGAATAAAAAACTTCACCCTGATAGAGTGGAAACTAACAAGTATTGTAAATTCTGTAAAAAGCACACTCTACACAAGGAAACAAGATAGGAGGAGCTTATGGCAGCGAAAAATACGCAAAATTCTAATCAAAAATCAGCCCAAAAAAATCAAGGATTTTTGAAAGGCGTGAAGACTGAATGGAATAAAATTGTCTGGCCGACACCAAAGGAAACTTTAGAATACTCAATAGTAGTAGTTATAATTTCCTTTATAGTTGCATTAATCGTATACGGATTAGATACTGTGTTCCAACGTTTAATTGGACTATTTATTTAGAAAGGAACAGTATCCACAATGACCGAAAAAAATAACACATTTATTGAAAATGCAACTGAAGATTTTAAGGAACGTGCCAAAGAGGGAAAATGGTATGTAGTACATACTTACTCTGGACACGAAGGTAAAGTAAAAGTTAATATTGAAAAAATGGTAGAAAATCGTGGTTATATCGACAATATATTTGAAGTAGTAGTACCTACTGAAGAATATGTTTCAGAGGTCGGTGGAGCTAAAAAGTTAAAAGAAAGAAAGATCTTCCCCGGTTATGTTTTCGTTAAGATGACAATTACCGATGTCTCATGGTATTTAGTTAGAAATACCAGAGGTGTTACAGGATTTGTAGGACCAGAATCCAAACCTGTAGCAGTTAGTGAAAAGGAAATCCAAAAATTCGCTCTTAAAAATCAATCTTACTCTAAAAAAGAAATTGATGTTAATGTGGGAGACAATGTGAATATTGTTTCTGGAGCATTTAGCGATCAAGTAGGTATTATTGAAGAAATAAATACTGAAAAAGCTATCTGTAAAGTTTTAATTTCCTTGTTCGGCAGAGACACATCTGTTGAAATTAGCTTTGATGATATCGAAAAAATATAAATTTGAATATAAGTTATTTAATTAATTTCATATAGATCGATGTGGGAGGTTAGCCCCGATAACCACAATAGTTTAAGGAGGAACTAATATGGCTAAAAAAGTACAAGCAATAGTAAAGTTACAAATTCCTGCAGGTAAAGCAACACCTGCACCACCAGTAGGTACAGCACTTGGACCTCACGGTGTTAATATAATGCAATTTACAAAAGAGTTTAATGCAAAAACTCAAGACCAAATGGGAATGATTATTCCAGTTGTTATGACTGTATACCAAGATAGATCATTCACATTTATAACAAAAACTCCACCAGCACCAGTTCTTATTAAAAAAGAATTAGGATTAAATTCTGCTTCAGGAGAACCTAATAAAACTAAAGTTGGACAATTAACTAAAGAACAAGTTAAGAAAATTGCTGAAATTAAAATGCCTGACTTAAATGCAGCAAACTTAGAATCTGCTATGAGTATGATTAAAGGTACAGCAAGAAGTATGGGAGTTACAGTAGAAGAATAGTGGGAGATTTAGTTCGTTAGAACCACAAGGAGGATTATATGGCAAAAAAAGGTAAAAAATATCAAGAAAGTGCAAAATTAATTGATAGAACAGTTGAATATAAATTAGACGAAGCAAGTAAATTAGTTGTTGAAACTGCTAAAGCTAAATTTGACGAATCAGTAGAATTACACGCAAAATTAGGTGTAGATAGTAGACACGCTGACCAACAAGTTCGTGGTACTATCGTACTTCCTCATGGTACAGGTAAAGACCAAAAGGTAGCTGTATTTGCAAAAGGTGAAAAAGCTGAAGAAGCAAAAGCTGCAGGAGCAGATTTTGTAGGAGCAGAAGATTTAGCAGAAAAAATCCAAAAAGAAGGTTGGTTAGGATTTGATGTTGCAGTAGCTACTCCAGACATGATGGGTGTAGTAGGTAGAATTGGTAGAATCTTAGGACCTCAAGGTTTAATGCCAAACCCTAAAGCTGGTACAGTAACTATGGATGTTACAAGTGCAATCAAAGAAATCAAAGCTGGTAAAGTTGAATATAGAACTGACAAGAGCAATATTATTCACGTTCCAGTTGGTAAAGTTTCTTTCGGAGAAGAAAAAATTGCTGAAAACATCAATGCGTTAATGCAAGCAATATTGAAAGCAAAACCAGCTTCATCAAAAGGTAAATATATTAGATCTTTAACAATTGCTTCAACAATGGGCCCTGGAATCAAGGTTAATCCATTACAATTTGC
>NZ_JAGYZD010000033.1 GCF_018371055.1 Finegoldia magna
GCACTAAAATATCTGTGCTTTTAAAAGAAGAAGACGGTGACAAAATTGAATGTGCTGAAGAAGGTGTGGATATTAATTTTCTTATGATTAATAAATTCAACAACCAAATTTTAAATAGATTTTTGAAAGATATGCAACGTGAGAATATTTACATTCCAAACAAATGCGTCACAACTGAGCACAATATAAATTGGCCACTTAAACAACTTCTTTTGGAAAACAAGGAAGAACACGAAGTGATGATGATTTACAAGGAGCTTGCTTCTCTTAGATCACAAGCTATTCAATTGTACAAAGAAAATGACGATGATGAACTTTATGAAACTATCAACGAAGTCACTGAATATATGCAACCAAAAGAATTTGAAAAGGATGAGCTTATCAGAAGATTCAACCATTTAAAGTCAGTTATAGAAAGAATTAGCAATAGCTAATTCTTTTTTTATTTGACACGGTATCACAAGTGTGCTACGATTATGATACAGTATGATACAAGAGGAGGTATGTATGATTACTTTTGAGAATGTGACAAAAAAATATGACAAGAAAATCGCTTTGGATAATTTGAATCTTACAATTAATAGTGGCGAAATCTTCGGTCTTATTGGACATAACGGAGCCGGTAAATCAACTACGATAAAATCCTTAGTTGGTGTTATAAAACCTGAAGAAGGAACTATCAAGATCGATGGCGTCGATGTAAGAGATAATCCAATGGAAGCTAAGAAAAAAATCGGATATGTATCTGACAGTCCAGATATGTTTTTGAAGATGACTCCTTACGAATTTTGGAGATTTGTAGGAACGATTTATGAAGTTGAAGAAAACAAATTCAACGCTACTTGCAAGATGCTTTCCGAAAAATTTGATTTGACAGAATTCTTCCAACCTATCGAATCTTTTTCACATGGTATGAGACAAAAAGTTTTCGTAATAGCTGCTCTGTTATCTGATCCAGATGTGTGGGTATTGGACGAACCGTTGACTGGACTTGACCCACAAAGCTCGTACAATTTGAAGGAAATGATGAGAGAACACGCCAACAAAGGAAATACTGTTTTGTTCTCAACTCATATTTTGGAAATTGCAGAAAAACTTTGCGACAGAATTGGAATTTTGCAAAAAGGAAAACTTATATTCTTGGGTACTGTTCAAGAACTAAAAGATTTACATCCGGATAAATCTTTGGAAGAAATTTATCTTGAAATGATAAAATCACACGATGAGGTTCCAAATGAACAAAACTAAATTAAAAGAATTGATGAAAATCGACTTATTGAATATAAATCCTATGCTCACAGGTCAAATCAGACAGAAGACCAAGCCTGCTGAGAACAAAAGTATTTACAAGAAAATTATCAGACAATATATAATGTCCGCTGTGATGATGCTTGTAATTTACGGACTTATGTTCGGACTTATATTTGATTACAGCAAGGCCCCTAAGGCGTATGATTTGTTCGTGTTTTACTTGGTAATTCTGGGAACTTTGCAAAACTTCATCAGCGTATTCAATCTGTTTTATGAAAACAAGGATTCGTTGAAGATGTCCTACTTCCCAATTAGTCAGAAAGAAATGTTCATATCAAAGACTTTCTTGACAATGTTGAGTTCATTGACAGTTTTAAGTCCGATTTTATTGTTGTCGATAAAGTTTTTCATTGATTTCAAATTCAATATATTCTTGGCAATTTTGTTCGGAATTTTGAATTTCGTAGTTTTATTCGTTTTTACAATAATTCTGAATATTGTCGTTGCAGAGCTTTTGGTGAGAACATCTGCATTGTACAAATTCAACACGCAAATAATGGTTGGACTTAATATTTTCATTCAAATAGTTGCCATTGTGTTTGTAATTTTTATTCAAAATTCAAATATCATGAAAAACACTACAGGACTTGGCCCTATTTCAGGATTACTTCATAATCCATTATCGGCGATTATTTTCATAGCTGTATTGGCAGTTGTTGAAGTGATTTTAGGAAAGGCAATCCTAGAATTCGCATCGAAGAACTTGTACGAACACATGAGCGATATTCAAAACAGAAAAAATTCTGTTAAGAGAACTAAAGTTGACAAAGAACCTAGCAATATCGGCAAGGAAATGTTCAAATACAACAAAATGCTTTTGAGTGATGCTACAACTATCACATCTTGTATTTTATTCCCAGTAATGTTTCCAATAATAATGACATTTACTAGTGCGACTAATATGAGAAGTGAAATCGGGACAAATATTTCCGATTTGCAATCATTTGCTGTTGCACTTAGCATTTCATTTATGTACAGTGTGTTCATTGGACTATTTCCTATGAACCTACAATCTATAATAGTTTCATTAGACGGACAAAATCACGATTATTTGATGAGTCTACCAATGAGTAAGAAAACTTATTTGAATGAAAAAGTAAAGTTTTCATTTACAATAATGGGCGTGTTATCTGCACTTGCAATATTAGGATTTTCCTTATTCTTCAGAGTAAAAGTTTACTTCATAATATTTGCAATTATGTTGAATTTATTATCGATATTTGTATTTTGTAGATTCAAAGTCGCTGGAGATTACAAACACAAATACGTAAATTGGTCGAGCATTTCAGACATAATGAACAGACAATCCAAATTCGCCTACGTTATTAAAATGATGGGACTTTCATTTTTGACGATAGCAATATTCTCATTTGTAATGTTTAGCATCCAATCAGCTCCTATTAAATGGATTCTCATAGGATTATTAATTCCATGGTCGTTAATAGTAATAGGAATTGAACTTTACAATCAAATAGGTTTTTGGAGAAAAATAAAATAGACAAACTAAAATCATCCTCTTTTTAAATCGAGGATGATTTTTTAATATGCTATTAATGTGTAAATTTATTTGTGCTCTTCGTAATATCTTGTTCCCAATACATCAGCTGTCAATACGAAATCTCTTAATCTTTCTGGAGTGATTTCTCCAACTACGTTGTGAATAGTTTCTCCTTCAACACAGGCTTTTTCACAACCTACCATAATATTTTCAGCTTTTATATTCATATCTTTCAAAGTAATTGGAAGTCCTACTTTGTAGCAGAAATCCATTACCTTCATCAATTCATCTTTTGGAGCTGATTCCATCAACAATTGCACAATCGTACCGAAAGCTACGATTTCTCCGTGCATTGCAGAAACACCTTCTATCTCAGTAAATCCGTTGTAGATAGAATGTGCCGCTGCAAGTCCACCATTGTCTGCCCCAACGCCACTTAGATAAGTTGCTGCTTCAATAACTTTTTCAACAGATTCGTTCAACAAATGATTTTCCACAGATTTCTTGGCGATTTCTCCGTGTTCAAACAAAATCTCATTGCACAATTTGCAAAGTGCCATTGCTGATTCACTAATTCCACCATTTTCAAGTGAAGGCGCATCAACTTTTTTGCAACTTCTAGCTTCGTAGTAAGTTCCCAAAGCATCTCCCATACCTGCAACCAAAAATCTCACAGGAGCGTTGGCAATTATTGTAGTATCCACGATTACCATGTTAGGATTATCTGGGTAGAAAATATATCTGTCAAATGTGTGATCGTCATTGTAAATAACTGAAAGTCCGGTACATGGAGCATCAGTCGCTACAACTGTAGGAACTACCAAAACTGGTTTGTTTTCATAAAATGCTGTGGCCTTTGCAGTATCAATAGCAGATCCTCCACCAATTCCAACAACTGCATCGATTTTTTCATCGACGACGATTTTTCTCATTCTCTCTATTTCCCCATTGGAAGAAATCCCTGAGAATATTTCATATTTTCTGAAAGCGTCAGTTCCTTCAAAGCTTTTTTCGATTTTTTCCTTACAATCATTCAATCCTCTTTTTGAAGATACGAACAAAAACCTGTTTCCATAATCTTTTGCGTATTTACCAAATTCATTCAAAGCGTCTTTGCCTTGAACGTATTTTTGAGGTGTTCTAATTAATTTTAACATTTAATTCTCCTTTCGTAATTTTGATAAACAAGGTTATTTATTTAACATTTATGTCCAAATAACCCCTAAAATATTTATACCCAAATAGATAAAACAAAAACAGCGACAAACTTTTATTCGTTTATCGCTGTTTATTTTGAGATTATTTTGGTTGAATGTAATCTGCTAAGAAAAGTTCTTCTGTTCCATCACTTGTAACTCTTACAACTACATCTTCTTGATCTTTATCGTTGTATTGTCTAGTTAATATGATGTCTCCTTTTTCAAAGCTGAAATTATACGGAAATGATTGATTGTAACCTGTTGTCGTGAAATCTTTGAAGTATTCCGTATCTTTAATTCGGTATAATTTTTCGTGAGGATATGTGGAGTACTTGTGGCTTATAATTCCATAATAATCTGCTTCAAATTCTCTTCCATTATATGTGATTTTTTCTGTTGAGATTGGTTTGAGATTTTTACTTTTCAACAAATTAACTGTGTGAAGATTTTTAATTTTATCTTGTATAATCTTCGTCATATAATCGTTAACATAACCCACTCCATTTATATGTGCCAATCCAAAAAATCCAATAACATCTCCTTTTGTCCTGTTATATGTATTCATAAAGTTTTCTGCCATCATTTTGTCTCTGTACTCACTGGCTTTTAAATGATCAACTTTTTCTTTGCCATAGAAATTCTTGCCTTGTTCTATAGCTTTTTCAGTAAGTTCAATATCTTCTTTGTCGCCCTTTTCTTTTGCTAATTTTAGGTAATCCTTGCCGATGATATCATAAGCATGTCCCACATCGACACCGTAGAATCTAATATCATTCATTTCTTTCTTAATAGTTTTATAAAATTCAATAGTGTAATCATAATCATAATTTCCATATTCTTTAAAAAAATCATACATTTTGTTCAAATACTCATCATTATCTGATTTCATCCACAAATTAAGATATTGTGCACAATAATGAGGAGACTCTAGAAAATAATTCCTACCACCTTTTTTGTAGTAATCTCTCAAAATGTTTAATTCTTCATTATAAATAGGTTTTATATCGTGGTCTTCTCCATACAAATACACATCCCTTTTTCCAATGCTGCATGAGCACAACATTAAAAGCGCCATTACAATTGCAAATATTTTCTTCTTCATAAATTCCTCCTGCTTGCTTATACATCCATTCTACCACAAAATAAAAAATCTCCTCAGCAAATAAATTTGCCGAAGAGATTTAAATTCATATTAATGGTGTCTTATTATTTTTGCAGGCATTCCAACAGCTGTGCAATCACTTGGAACATCACTCAAAACAACTGCTCCTGCTCCTATTTTCGCACGATCTCCAATTTTAATCGGCCCCAAAACAGTCGCTCCAGTTCCAATTACAACATTATTTCCTACAATCGGGTGACGTTGGTGTTCTTTTTCGTTGCCAGTACCACCAAGCGTTACGTTATGATAAAAGTGACAATTATCCCCTACAATCGCAGTCTCTCCAATCACAACTGCCATTGCATGATCTATGAACAGATTCTTGCCGATTGTCGCTCCTGGATGAATTTCAATTCCAGTTTTACACCTCGCTCTTTGTGAGAAAAACCTGGCAAGAGTTGTGTGCTTTTTTCTGTAAAAATAATTTGCGATTCTGTGATAGACCAACGCCTTCACTATAGGATACATAAATATCGCTTCTAATTTTGTGCGACATGCAGGATCTTCTTTTAAAATAAAATCACCATATTCAGATAATCTTTTAATTAGCTTCATGTTCAAATAATTCTGTCGACAAGTACCTTTCTCCAGTATCTGGAAGAACAGTAACTATCGGCCCATCAACTTTCTCTAACATTTTTAATGCTCCAGCAACATTTGCCCCCGAAGAAATTCCCACCAAAAGTCCTTCTTCTTTTGCAAGACGTCTTGCCATATCCAAAGCATCGTCACCTTTTACAGTGATAACTTCATCTACCATATCCTTGTCCAAAATTTCTGGAACAAAGTTTGCTCCAATTCCTTGGATTTTGTGTCCACCAGCTTTTCCAGTGCTCAACAACGCCGATTCTTCTGGTTCAATAGCCCACACTTTAACATCATTATTTTTTCCTTTTAAGAAATGTCCTACGCCTGTGACAGTTCCTCCTGTACCAACTCCTGCAATGAATCCCTTAACTTCTGGTAAATCGGAATAAATTTCAGGTCCTGTGTATTTTTCGTGAGCTAAAGTGTTATAAGGATTTGCAAATTGGTTTGGCATAAAATAATCTCCAGTAGCTTCCAATTCCTTCGCCTTATCAACAGCAGCTTGCATTCCACCTTCGCCAGTCAAAATAATTGTCGCACCATAAGCTTGCATCAATTTACGTCTTTCGATAGACATTGATTCTGGCATAACAATTGTAACTTCGTAGTCCAAAGTTTTACCAATCATTGCAATCGCAATTCCCGTGTTACCACTTGTTGGTTCAACAATCTTCATGCCTGGTTTTAATAAACCATCATCAATCGCACCTTTTATCATTTCAAGAGCTGCTCTGTCTTTGATCGAACCAGTTGCATTTTCCTTTTCAACCTTAACATAAATATTTCCATTTCCTATGTTTTTCAATCTAACAAGTCTTGTATTTCCAATAGTATCTAAAATATTTTTCATTTTTCTCTCCTTTGTTTCCATATATAATAAAGCACATTTGATTTTATATCTATAGTTTAATATAATTTAATGAAAAAGTACGTTGTTAAAACAACATAAGGGGTGAATATGGAAATATTAAAATCAGAATTATTTAAAAACTTCTCAAAACAAGAAATCGAACAACTATTAAACTCAAATTTTATTTACCAAAAATCCTACAAAAAATACCAATACATATACAAATCTGGAAACACAACAGACACATTCGGGTTAATACTCAAAGGAAAAGTTAGATTAGAAATCACAAATTATTGGGGAATTAGAATGATACTTTCAAACAGGAACAAATTCCAAATAATCGCAGAGTCCTACGCAATAAGTGGCGAAAAATTAATCATAGATGTAGTTGCAAGTGAAGACTGTGAAATCTTGTTCATAAAAACAAATGAAATTTTCTCAAATCACAACGATTACAACGACAAATTAATCAAAAATCTTCTCCTCATATTATCTAACGACAATTATTCACTATCACAAAAACTTTGCCAATCCTCCTTCAAAAAAATTCGACAAAAACTATCCGTGTACCTAAGCTCTGTCGCCCTAAAAAAAGAAACCAACGAATTTGACATACCATTTAATAGACAAGAACTAGCAGATTACCTAAACGTCGACAGAAGTGCACTATCGAAGGAACTAATGGAAATGAAAAAAGAAGGACTACTTGATTACAACAAAAACCACTTCTCACTCCACAAAAACTTCAAGGAAGAATACTTCTACGTAATCTAGTCAGTTCTAGTCTTACTGAATCTGATTAAGCCAGATTTTCACAAGCGAGATGTTTGCTTGTACGTTAGCAAGCCTTACGTTCTCACGCTAAAATACCCCTATCAAACGATAAGGGCATTCTCTACTTAGTATAATTATTTTAATTCAATATCAACTTTCATTTCTTTATCTATTCCATTACAATCAACTTTAATTACTTTTGTACTTTGTGGAGGATTTTGATAGTAAACAGAATAATAAAAATCATCTGTTAAACTCACTTCATCTTCAGTAATTAACTTTCCAATAAGCTTGTCGCCTCTATAAAGTTCAACAACATTTTTTCCTAACTTCTTCTTGATTTTAGGTTGAATTGAAGGATCTAAGTGAAATAGTCTAGTGTACTTATGTTCTTGTTTGTCCAATGATTTTACAGTATCAATTATCGAAATATTTGATAAGTCTTTGTTAAATCTTATATTCCTTTTGAAAGTAATATTTGAAATTCTTTTAGTCACACCTGACATTTCCCATGGAGAATCTGTTTTTGTTATTTTTACATCCTTACCCTTAAATTTATTTCCATCGTCTACAATTAAAGTATTATGAGCTTCAAAATCTGTTTGGTATTTTGTATGAGGATTAGATTCTTCATATCCATACGAACCAAATTCAGTAAATATATTACCGTCCTTATATAGCCAAAAACTCAAATCATCGTTATGATGGTGAGGATTCTTGATGTAACCACCCCTAAACAAAAGAAAAGCTTTTTTGTCCATATTTTTGTAAATGTCATAACCAGATTCATAATAAGTTTGTCTTTTGTTAGTGTTTCTATTATTTAAAATATCATCACTATAATAATCATTTAGATTAATCTTCATCGACCAGGAATCACCAATATTAGGTATGATTCCACTTGGAAGAAGAGTTTGGTAGGCAAAATCTGCGGATTTTACGTAAATTTCCTTTAATTCATTGTAATTTGGAATCACATTTTCGTCATAATTATCTAAAACTTTTTTTAATTCAGCAACTAACACATAGTGATATTCAGATGAATTTTCCAAATGGACACCATCATTATCAAAGTTATCTTTAATATATTTTTCTATTCTTTTACTGCATATATCTTTTATGTCATCTCTACCATATTTTACTGCATACATAAGACCTGCTTCATCTTGAAAAAACCCATGATTGTTATTACCAGAATAGAAATCAGTAAATGCAAAAAGTTCTGCGGTTTTCTTCAAATTATCGTCAAGCAATTCTTCATCTTTATTAGACAATTTAAAATCTAATTGTTCAGTTTTTTTAATAAAGTTTAGAATATTCGTCATTCTAAGAGCAGTTGTTTCATCATGCCATGACATTTTACTTTTATCAAACTCCATTTGCTCTACAAAAGAAATAATCAATGAATACCCTTCTTTTATATATGAAATATCCTTTGTATCTTCATACGCATTAAAAAAATCGTCTAAAAAAGAAAATCCATAAATCAATCTTTGAAAAGATCTTTCTATATTACTGAAAGCTTTCCAATCTCCATCAAATTTATATGTCTGTTCTTTACCTTTAAAATCAATAACCATTGTACCATTGATAATTTTATCTGCAGTAATTTTTGATTTCGAATTATTTGTTTGCTCAATTTTTTGTTCTGGTTTATTATTTAATTTTTCTTGCCCACAAGCAGACAGAACAATAGACGATAATATAACCAGACATAAAATCCTTAACTTCATATTAACTCCTTGTATGTATTTTTCATATATAATATCAATATTAGCTTACAATAAATCAAATGTATTTGCAATAGAAATAAATAATAGATTAACATATACTTAAGTAAGCCTTGTGCTTTCACGCTAATATCTCAACACTTACGCTCTCACGCAAAAATGCCCCTATCAAACGATAAGGGCATCTCTAATTTTATTGTTCTTTAATTATTTCTTCTGTAACATTAGAAGGAACTTCTTCATATCTCACAAATTCCATTTCAAATTCTCCCCTTGCTTGAGTCATTGATCTCAAATCTATTGAATATTCAAATAATTCTTTATGAGGAGCTTCTGCTATTACGATTTGGTTTCCTTCTTCATCAGATTCCATTCCCAAAATCTTACCACGGCGTTTATTCATATCTCCCATTACATCTCCCATGTATTCTTCAGGGATTTTGATTGTAACTTTCATAATAGGTTCCAACAAAATTGGTTTTGCTTCTTCGATACCTTTTTTGAATGCGATTTGAGCTGCGATTTTGAATGCCATTTCGTTTGAATCTACTGGGTGATATTTTCCATCGTAAAGTATTGCTTTAACACCAACTACTGGATATCCAGCCAATGGACCTTTTTCTAACGATTCTTCCAAGCCTTTTTCAACTGCTGGGAAGAAGTTCTTAGGAACAGCTCCACCGAATACTTCTTCTTCGAATACGAAAGTTTCTTCAGAGTCTGTCAATGGTTCAAATCTAATGAATACATCTGCGAATTGTCCTGCACCACCAGATTGTTTTTTGTGTTTTCCTTCTACATCTGATTTTGCTTTGATAGTTTCACGATATGCTATTCTCAATGGAACAATTTCTGTTTCAACTTGGTATTCGTCTTTTAATCTGTCCATCATTACTTGAAGTTGAACATTTCCACGTCCACCTATAAGCAATTGCTTAGTTTCATTATTTCTTTCAGATACAAAAGACAAATCTTCAGTTTGCAATTTAGTTAATGCACTAGAAATTTTATCGTCATCTGATTTTGATTTTGGTTGAATTGCAAAGAATAATGTTGCAGGTTTTAATTTCAAACGTTTGTAAACAGTCGGATCATTCTTATCAGAAATAGTATCTCCTGTTTCTGTTTCAACTAATTTACTAATCGCACCGATGTCACCTGCGTGAACTTCATCAGTCTTGATTTGTTCCTTGCCACGTAAGAAGAACAAATCTCCAATTTTTTCTTCAGTTTCTTTGCTTGAATTATATATTAAAGTATCTTTGGTTATTTTACCTGAAATAACCTTAAATATTGAAATCTTTCCAACAAAAGGATCCACAATTGTCTTAAATACAACTGCACTCATTGGTTCATCAGCAGAGAACTTACGTTGTTTGTCGTCTGCATGTCTGAATCCGTATTTCGCTCTTTCATCGTCAGGTGTTGGCATGTATTTTTCGATGATTTCTAATAAAACATCAACACCTATTCCAGTAAGAGCACTACCTGCTATAAGTGGTACGCAAGTACCTTCAAGTAACGCTGATACCAAAGCTTTTTTGAATTCTTCGTGTGTAAATTCTTCTCCGTTGAAATATTTTTCCATCAAATCATCATCTGTTTGTGCTACAACTTCACAAATTTCGTCAAACACAACATTAACTTCTTCTACTCTATCTTCAGGAATAGGAACTTCTTTGAATTCAAAACCATTGTATTCAAAAGCTTGTTTGTCTATAACATCAATTACGCCCTTGAAGTCTTCTCCTTCGCCAAGTGTCAAAGTGAATGGAATGATATTCTTACCAAATCTTTCGTGCAAATCACTTACGCACTTGTTGAAGTTAGCGTTTTCTTTGTCCATCTTATTAACAAATATAATTCTTGGAAGATCGATAGATTCTGTATAACGCAATACTTTTTCTGTTCCTACTTCAATTCCATTAACTGCATCTATAACGATAAGCGCTGCTTCAGATGCTCTTAATGATTGGTACACTTCTCTTTCAAAATCAAAATAGCCCGGTGTATCAATGAAATTTATTTTTATGTCGTTGTGTTCAACAGGAATAACAGAGCTGGATATAGAAATACCTCTCTTCATTTCTTGCTTAGAATAGTCAGAAACTGTGTTTTTGTCCTCAACTTTTCCGACTCTGTTAATCACATTGGTTAAGTATAGGCATGCTTCAGTGAGTTGAGTTTTTCCACTTCC
>NZ_JAGYZD010000312.1 GCF_018371055.1 Finegoldia magna
TCTGAGAAGAAAATTCTTGGATGAGTCCATAAGTGGTGTGGATAACTATTACAGGACTGTTTTGAAACAATACAATCAAGTGTTAGATGAGAGAAACAAGCTCATCAAAAACCACAGGTACAATTCGTATTTTAATGAGCAGTTGAAGGCGTTGAATATTCAATTGTCGGATTTCGGTTCATACATTATGCACAAGAGAAAAAGCTATGTCGAAAGGCTTCAGCTTATCGCAAAAAATATGTGCAAGAATTTGAGCGATGATAATGATGATTTGTACATGGAAAATAATTTTTCGATAGAATATGTAGAGGATATGACTGATCAAAAGAACACTTATTACAAGAGTTTGAGAGATATTTTGGACAAGGACTTGGAAAATAAGCAAACTAATTTAGGTATCCATCGTGATGATTTGGATATTTTAATCAACGACAAACAGGCTAAGTTTTTTGCATCTCAGGCTCAGGTGAGAACTGCGATTTTATCGATGAAACTTGCACAGTTGGATTTGAGTAGATTTTATAATGATAGAATGCCAATTATTTTGTTAGATGATGTGTTCAGTGAACTTGATGATTACAGAATCAACTACATCATCAGATATATCAAGGATTTTCAAGCTTTTCTGACTACATCAGAAAGAGCTCCGGAAGGATTGTACACGATAAAAATAGGTGAATGATATGTATTTGGATATTGGCAACAACACATTAATTGATGAAAATGAGATTATAGCAGTGGTTAATGTTTCGGACAAATTCTTCACAAATTTTAAGAAGGATGATTTGGATTACACTAAAAACGTGGAATTTGTAAATGAAGATGAGGACATTACTATAAGGTCTATAGTCATAACGAATAGAGGAGTTTATAAGTCAAATATCAGTGGGAATTATTTGATGAATAACTTTATGAAAGGAATATAATGAAGAAAAAAAGAGAATATACTGCAGATCAGATTACAGTATTAGAAGGATTGGAACCGGTTCGTGTAAGACCAGGGATGTACATCGGTTCTACAGATGAAAAAGGTCTACACCATTTGGTGTACGAAGTAGTCGACAACTCGATTGATGAGGCGTTGGCTGGTGTGTGTGATTTGATTAAGGTTACTATAAAAAAAGACAATTCCATTATCGTAGAAGATGACGGATCTGGTATTCCGGTTGAAACACACCCAAAAACAGGCAAATCAACGCTTGAGACTGTACTTACAGTGCTTCACGCAGGTGGTAAATTTTCAAACGACGCTTATCAATACTCAGGTGGTCTTCACGGTGTTGGTGTAAGTTGTGTTAATGCTTTAAGTACATATCTTATTGCCAGAGTCAAAAGAGACGGCAAAATGTACGAACAAAGATTTGAAAAAGGAAAAACTGTTACAGAACTTACTGTTATAAAAGAAAATGTCAGAGGAACTGGAACATCGATTGAATTCATGCCGGACAATACGATTTTTGAAACTTTGAATTTCGATAAGAATGTACTTGCAAAAAGATTCAGAGAAATGGCGTTTTTGAACAAGGGCGTGAAGATAGAATTTGCTGATGAAAGAGAAGGCTACAAGGAATTGTTCCACTACGAAGGTGGTATCAAATCATTTGTAGAATACATCAACAAATCCAAAAAGCCTTTGGA
>NZ_JAGYZD010000034.1 GCF_018371055.1 Finegoldia magna
ACACCTGATAATACATAGAATAGCACGAACACTACAAGTGGAAGAAGTGCTTTTTTATTTGGTTTCATTTTTTAGCTCCTTTAATCTTTTATAATTTCCGAATTCACGTCCGTATTCCATGAACGCGTCGATATTTTCCATTTTTGTTCCTTTTGGAATTTGACAACCTGTAGACAACACATATCCACATGGAGAATCGTAACCGATGTCGATACATTCTTTTACAGATTTTTTAACATCTTCAGTATTTCCCAAATACATAACATCTACTGGAGGAACATTTCCAGTAATTACAATGTCGTTACCAAGAATTTCTTTAGCTTCCAATAAACTTTCACAGTTATCCAATGAGAAGTTACCAATTCCTGAGTCTTTTAATAATGGCCACAAATCTTTTGAGTCACCACAAATATGCAAACCTGCAGAAGAACCACAGTATTTTTTAACGTCTGCAATGTTTCTCTTTAAATATGGAAGTGAAAATTCTTCGAATTGTTTCTTACGAATCAAAGTAGTACTTGAAACTGGATCGGCAAATCCCATTCCAAATCCTCTACTGCCAACTTCCTTAATGTATTCTCCGTTGTTAATAGTGATGATATCCATAATTTTATGAAGAGCATCCTTTTTCTTAACCATCCAACGAAGTAAAGTTTCAGTTCCCAAAACACTTGCCGCAACAGAGAAAGGTCCAGTCATTGCGGCACCGATTGATGCAACATCTCCGACTTGGTCTCTGATTTTTTCCAATGCTTCGATCAACACTGGTAGCTTTCCATCTTTTAATGGATTGATAATTTTTAATTTTTCGATATCTTCGACCTTTTTCACAACTGGTTCTTTTAATTGTGAAATACCATCTTCTGGATACCAAATTTCAGTTCCCATGGCTTCTGCCATTCCTCTTAAAGTAGTGGACACGCTGATAGAATCGTGGTAGAACCTTTTGAACAAAGCTACTTCCGTATCGGCGATTACATCAGAATTTGAATAATAATCCCAAGTTTTATATCCAAGATAATCACTCATAGTTACTCCCATATCTGGGACAACAGGAATTCTATCCATTTCTTCACCTTTTGAGAAAGCCTCCATTCTCTCCTTTGGAGTCATCTCGTCTTTGAACATATACATCCTCCTTTTTAATTTTTGCAAATAATATAATAAATTTAATTGCTCTAATTCGCATAATAATTCTATCATATAAAAATTGAGTCATTTTTTGAAATATTTTATAAGTAGTTGTTTTTATTCATTTAAATTAAATAAAAACTTATCAAAATGGATTTACAGAATAAAAATTTTTGATTTCACACAAAAATATTTTCATGATAATGATTTTTCAATTGACAAACAAGAGCATAAATCAAAAATAATCATAATAATTTATCGAAACAGAGTATTTGCTTTAGTAAAAACGTAAAATTGATTTATTTGATTATCCAATAAGTCATTATTATTTGGGCAATATCCAATATCAAATATGTTAAAATGAAAATGGGTGATAATATGAAAACAGTAATAGTGTCGGGCTTTTTAGGTTCAGGCAAGACAACTTTTATCAATCACATTTTGGGATTCAACAAAAATACTTTGGTATTGGAAAATGAATTCGGAGATGTGAGTATTGATTCAATGTTGATTAAAAACGACGATATAATTGAAATTAATTCGGGATGTATTTGCTGTGGATTGAAGAGCGATTTTAAGGAAATTATTCACAAAATCGACAAAGACCAATTTGAATACATCATAATTGAGCCAACTGGAGTTGCGAAATTAACGGATATATTGGAAGTTTTAAAAGACGAAGAGAATTTGCAAATCCAAAAATGCGTGACAATTGTTGATTGCGACAGTTACATTTGCTTTCACGATGATTTCGGAGAATTTTTCAATGATCAAATCAAAAATGCTGATATAATATACATAACGAACGTTGAAAATTTGGAAGAAGAAAAAATCGAAGAAGTGAAGAAGTCAATCGAACAATTTAATAAGCATGCAATTATTCACAAGAAAGATTTTAGAAAGATGAATCCAGAAGATATTGTGAGTGAATTTGCTGACAACAAGAAAGAAGACAAACACGAATGTTGTTGTCACGGTCACGGTCACAAATGCTGTGGCAAACATCATCATCACGACCACGGTAAACATTCTCACGAAGATTCCAAATTTAAGACCAATGTTCAAAAGATGATTTGGAAAAGTTTTTGGATTCAAAAAGCATCGTGAGAGCCAAGGGAAATGTAGAGATTGCAGATAAGAAAGTTTTCGTTAGCAAAACTTTGAGTGGATTGGAAGTATCAGATTCAATATCTGATAGCGATGATTTTGTAATAATCGAGGTTAATAATGAGTAAAGTTGGAACTTATAATTGTATTATAATGGAAACGATGCCCATCACTGATCCGGGATTATTTGAGGATGCGGATTGTTTGGTAGAACATTTCAAGGACAAGGATTATGCAAGTATTCCTATGTCTTCTACATTAGAATCAGAAGCAATGGGTGCTGTAGCTGAACTTGGTAAAGTTAGCAAGTACAAATACGATAATGTGGATGATATTGTGATTGATTTTGATTACAATCAAAAGCATGTCAAAGCTTTGTTTGAGGCGATCGATAAAATGAAAGACGATAAAAGAGTTATCGTTGAGGTTGCGGGTCCATTGGTTATATTGGATAACTTGGCAAGCTCTGAGGTTGTTTTTAGATCTTTCAGGAAAAAACACGACAAAATCGTCGAGCTTTACGATGAAATCAGAAAAGCTTTGGTTGAATACATCAAAAAATTAGTCGACAGTGGAATAAAATTGATTAGTTTTTCCGATAGTTTGGCGGGTGCTGATATTATTGGTCCTAAACAAATGCAATTGTATGTGGATGAGTTTTTGATGAAGTTTTTGGAAGATATCCAAAACATCGACAAACCATTCAATTTTCACTTATGCCCAAAGTCCACAATGGCCTTGATTAGTTTGGACAAGGCAGAGTTCAGACCAATTGAAAAAGACGAAGAACAAAGATATGTTGATTTCTTATTTGAAGGAGAACACAAGATTTTCGGCGATAGATGTATGAATTTGTCAGATAAGAAATTTATGAAAATTAATGAGATAATAATTAGGAGGTAGAATGAATACACAACAAGAATATTTGGATAAAATGGCAGAAATGGTAGTAGAAATGGAAGACGAAGACATCGCTGAGGTGTGCCAAGAATATATCGACAAGGGATTTGATGCTAAGCAAGGTATATTCGACGGACTTATCAAAGGTATGCAACAAGCAAGTAAGCTTTTTGATGAAGAAGAATATTTCATTACAGATATTTTGCTTTGCAGTGATGCCATGTATGCTGGTTTGGACGTTTTACAAAAATACGTAGAAATGAACGACGACGATATTCTTGGAGTTGGAGTAATCGGAGTTGTTGAAGGGGATACTCACGATATCGGCAAAAACTTGGTTAAATTGATGATGCAAACTGCAGGATTTAAGATGATCGATTTGGGTCGTGATGTTAAATTGCAAAACTTCATCGATGCAGCAGTTGAAAACAACGCTGATTTGATTTGTATGTGAACTTTGATGACAACTACTATGGACAACATGGGTAAAGTTATCGAAATGTTAAAAGAACAAGGACTTAGAGATAGATTCAAAGTTATGATCGGTGGAGGTCCTATTTCTCAATCATTCGCAGATAAAATCGGTGCAGATTCTTACACTGAAAATGCCGTTGAAGCTGTAGAAGCTGCTAAGAAATTAGTTGGTAAAGATAAGTAGGATAGAGATGATTAACGAAAAAGATAGATTAAAAAATGCGTTAAATCATATTTTCATCGATAGAATTCCTGTGATTTGTCCGGGAGGAATGATGAATATGATATCCAAGGAGCTAATGGAATTGAAAGATATTTACCTTCCGGAAGCTCACTTGGATTCTAGGAAAATGGCTGATTTGGCGAAAGCTATCTACGACGAAAAAATTTTCGAAAATATTGGAGTTCCATTCTGTATGACGATTGAAGCTGAAGATATGGGTTCAGTTGTCGATTTTGGAAATGAAATTTACGAACCACATGTTATCGAATACGCATTCGATAATATCAAGGATTGGGAAAAAATCAAAGATTTCAAGAAAGAAGATTCCCGAAGCGATATCGTGATTGAGGCTATTAAAATCTTGAAGGACGAAGAAAAAAACGCCCCAATTATTGGAAATATCACAGGTCCTGTAAGCACTGCATCATCAATAATGGATTCTGTAAAATACTACAAGGCTCTTAGAAAAGACCCACAAAGAGTTCACGAATTTATGGATTACGTTACAGATCATTTAATAGAATTTGCCAATAGACAAATCGACGCAGGAGCAGATGTGATCGCAGTTTCAGATCCTTCTGGTACTGGAGAAATTATGGGACCAAAATTTTTCAAAGAATTCACTGTACAATATTTGAATAAGTTTTTGGATGGAATCAAAGACGTTCCAAAAATTGTCCACATATGTGGAAGAATGACTCCTGTACTTGATTTGTGCAACGACATTCACTCTGATTGCTTGAGCTTTGATTCAATCGTTTCATTGAAAGATGCGAAGAAAGTTTTGAAGCATCACGTGTTGATGGGCAATGTGTCGACTTATGCGCTTGAATATTCAGACAGTGAAAAAATCCAAAAATTAGCGAAAATATCGGTAAACAATGGATCAAATATTCTATCTCCAGCTTGTGGAATAGGTATGAGATCGCCACTTGAAAATTTGAAATCAATAATAACAGCATCTAAGAATTACGATTATGAAGATAAGAATAAATAATTTAAACAGAACAATTGAATTAGAAGACGACAAAAGCTACAATTTGATGAATGCTTTGCTTGAACATGACGTCTACATCGACAACTCGTGCAATGGTAAGCTAACTTGTGGTAAGTGCAAGATTAAAATCATAGAAGGAAATGTCAACGAAATCACTGATACCGAAAAAAGACTTCTTAAAAAAGAAGAAATCGAAAACGGAATTAGGCTTTCTTGTGCAGTTACAATGAGTGGCGATTTCATAGTGGAAACTTTGAGCGAAAATAGCTCCATTGATGTACTTGATTCAGGAGAAATGCCAGAGTTTGAAAAACAATACAGGGACGGCTACGGGATTTGTGTGGACATCGGTACTACAACTGTGTGCATGAACTTGGTAGATTTGAAAACTGGAGATATCATAGCGAAAAACTCTGCACTTAATGCGCAAACAAAGTACGGCTTGGATGTGCTTACGAGAATTACGTTTGAGTTTGAAAATGAAAATGCAGCGAAAATTCTTCAACACAGCATTGTAAGTTCTATGAATAAATTGATAGACAAGATGATTGTCGAATCAAAAATCGATAGAAAAGATATCAAAGAAGTGGACATTGCGGCTAACACTACAATGGTTCACATGCTTTTGGGAGTGGATGCAAGAAGCTTGGGGAAATTCCCTTACAAACCAGTGTTCACTGAAGCAAAGAGTTTGATGTGTGAAGATATTGGACTGAATTTGGACGCAAAGCTGTACACTTTGCCAAATGTTTCAGCGTATATCGGAGCAGACATCGTTGCTGGTGCTTATGTTACAGATATGAGAAACAGAGAAAACACACTGTTTATAGATATCGGTACAAACGGCGAAATAGTTTTGAAGACTAATGACAAATTGTATTGTTGTTCTTGTGCAGCTGGTCCTGCACTTGAAGGTATGAATATAAAATGCGGAATGAGAGCAGAACAAGGAGCCATTGAAGATGTTGTAATTGACGGGTCAGATGTCAAATTACAAACTATCGGTGACAAACCTCCAAAAGGGATTTGTGGTAGTGGAATTCTTGCTGTAATCAGTGAAATTGTTAGAAATAAAATCGTCAACAAAAGAGGAAGGATAATCGACCCAAACTCTGTAGATGATTTTAGAAAAGATTTGGTAAGAATTGTAGACGATAAAAGAGAGTTCATGATGACTGATGAACTTGTTATCACGCAATCTGACATCAGACAAGTGCAACTTGCAAAAGGAGCGATACTTTCTGGTTTTATAAAACTTTTGGATGAAGAGGGATTGGATATTTCTGATTTGAACGAATGTATTGTAGCAGGTCAATTTGGAAGTCATTTGAAACCATCGTCAATCGTAGGTGTGGGAATTCTACCTTACGAAATTGAATCCAAAATAAGTTATGTAGGTAATTCATCTTTAATAGGAGCGTACATGTGTTTAATGAATGATAAAATAAAAGAAGAAATGTCCACTCTTGCTGAAGATATGAATTATATAGAATTATCAATGACAAAGGACTATGAAAAAATATTCGCTAAGGCGATGGAATTTCCAAAGGAGAGATGATTATGAAGAAAAAATTATTGGTATTGATGATGCTTGTGTTCTCATTGACAGCTTGTAATGCTGACAAAGATAAGGCCCAAGAACCACAAAAAACAGAACAAACACAAGAACAAGCAAAAACAGATGAAAACAAAACAGAAGAAAAAGCATCTGAGAGTGAAGCTACTAAGGTTTCAATCGTTGTAATGGATGAAGTTAACAACAAAGAAATCTTAAAAGAAGATGCAGAAATCAAAAAAGATGAAAACTTGCAATCTTACCTTGAAAAAAATCACAAAGCTGTTTTTGAAAAAGGTATGATGACTGAATTGGAAGGCGTAAAACAAGATCCAGCTAAGAAACAATACTGGATGTACTATGTTAACGACAAGATGGCAGAAGTAGGAATCGGCGATTACAAAGTTAACGAAAACGACAAGATAGAATTCAAATTTCAAGAAATGAAATAATGAAGACTAGTGATTTGACTAGAATTGCAATATTATCAGCAGTATGCATCCTGACAAGAATTTATTTGAATATAATTCCGAATGTAAAAATATTGTCGGATGTCATACTGATACTTGCAATTGAAAAAAACCTAAAAGAGTCACTATTTGTAAATGCAGTCACGATGGTAGTCACAAGTTTTGTGCTTGGGTTTGGAATATGGGTTTTGTTCCAAGTGGTAGACTTTTTCATCTTGGCTGTATTTAACTATGCAATTTTTAATGTTTTTAAATTGAAAAAAACATTGGTAACGAAAACTATCGCATTGTCTGTGTCGGGATTTTTGTATGGACTTATAATTACATTGATGGAATGCATGACTGTTATGGGAATGAATGTATTCATTGCAAGATACATGACATCAATTCCTTTCGACATTAACCACATGATTGGAAATGCGGTTATATACATTTTTCTGATATACAAGCTTGAAGATTATATTACAGGCAAGAAAAAAATCATGAATTAAAACTGGATAAATATTTAATAAATTTAAAATTATATATAAGATTAAACTTATGTGATATAATTACATCAAATTGATAATGGAGGGATGAATTATGAATTTAAGAAAAAAATTAGTAGCTGGATTCTTATGTCTAGCAATAGTAGGATTAGCTGGCTGTTCACAAAAAGCAGACGATAAAAAAGAAGAAACAAAAAATACTCAAACAACTGAACAAGCAAAAGATGATTCTAAGAAGGAAGAAAACAAAGAAGAAAAGAAAGCAGATGACGAAGTAAACGGCGTTTCTATGAAAAACCCAATCAAAGTTGACAAAGAAGCTAAGAAAGTTACAGTTTTATCTTCTGTAAATGGTAAATATTTTACTGAAGCAACAAGACACGCATCTGTAAACACTGACGGAAGTAACGGAGCAAAATCAGTTCTTACTGCATATGCTACTCCTGAAGAATTCTACAATGCATTAATCGAAATCGGTGCAAAACCTGGTGAAAATATGAACCCAGACAACGCTACAACAACTCACGTTGAAGGATCAAAAATTGGCGCTACTGTAACTTGGGAAGGCGCTGGAAAAGATTATGATATCAACGAAGTAATCAAAGATAGCAATGGAAAGAAAATTGATTTTAGATTTGGTGGAAACTTAGAAAGAGCAAAAACTAAGAAAACAGGTTGCTTAACTTGCTTGGATTCTTGTCCAGTAGGAATTATTTCTAATACAACTTACACTAATGGAGCTGTAGAAAAGAGAAACGAAGTTAAATTTACAGGTAACGCAGATGTACTTCCAGAAGATGGAACTTATGTAGCAGTAACTTATACTTTAGAAGATTAATAGAGGTATCAAGTGAAAAAGTTAAGGGCGATATTTTATTATTTAACTACGGGCGTAGCCATCGGGGTTTTATGTTGTTTACTTTTGTTATTCAACGTAAATTTTGAGATGATGGTTAGCCAGCAGCTAGTAATGTTTATCTTTACGGCTTTTGGATTGATACTAGGAATTGCTTATACAAATATCAACAGATATGTATTCTTTGCTTTGGAAGCGGCGATATTCTTAATTGCACTAATAGGTGGGAAAACTCAAAGTCTTATCTACATTGTAAAAGAGTTTATAATGTATCATGGACCAGTTAAGAATATTCTCGTTCCTACAATCGCAGTTATCGTAATTGTTAACTTAATCAACCTCTATATAGTTTTTACTCAGAAGAAATATCAAAAGTATTATAGTAGAGAAGAACGTAAAGCTATGAGAGAAGAAGAAGTTAAACTTAGCGATTTAAGAGAAGAAAAAACACCTGAAGAAATAGCTGAACTTAAACACAAGAGAAAAATCCAAAGAATTATCGCTTTAATTATTCTTGGAGTGTTGTTGGGATTATATTTCTTCGTACCTTCAATCAAAGCAAAGACTAATGAAGCCTTCTCCACGATTTCAAAATTAGATACGGATGTCGTAGTAGCTTATTTGAGATCTTACGGAAAACAAGCAGCAGTCGTATCATTTGTTTTAATGATATTACAATCAATCGCGGCCCCTATCCCAGCATTCTTGATTACTTTATCAAATGCTGCAATATTTGGATGGGTTAAGGGAGCTATGCTTTCTTGGTCATCAGCGATGGCAGGAGCTGCACTTTGTTTTTTCTTAGCGAGAGCTTTAGGAAGAGATGCTGTTGAAAGACTAACAAGCAAAGGTGCTATGGAAAGTGTTGACGTATTTTTTGAAAGATACGGAAAATATGCAATATTAATTTGTAGACTTTTACCATTTGTTTCATTCGACTTTGTAAGTTATGGTGCAGGTCTTACTAACATGGGATTCTGGTCATTTTTCATAGCGACTGGAATTGGTCAATTACCTGCAACAATTGTTTATTCATATGTTGGAGGAACATTGACTGGTGGAGCTCAAAAACTTTTCTTGGGTCTTTTGACATTGTTTGCATTATCAATCATGATTGGTATAGCTAAGAAAGTTTACAACGACAAACAAAAGAAAAAGGGCGGAAAAGTAGTAGAATAAAATTATAATCATAGGTCATTGATGTGGCCTATGATTTTTTTGTGCAAAATTTAGTTTTTAGAGTAAAATTTATCACTTTATTTTGATAACGAAATAAATAAATTTGACAATAAAACTTTTTAGAATTAAAATTTAATTATGAAATCATTTTCTATAAAGATATAGAAATACATAGGAGGATATTTTGAATAAGAAATTTAAGGACGTCATTATCGTAGGATTTGCATTATTTGCAATATTCTTTGGCGCAGGAAACCTGATTTTTCCACCTTATTTAGGGGTGCTTTCGGGAACTGAGTACAAAAAGGCAATGCTAGGATTTTTGTTGACAGACCCTGTACTACCTATACTTGGGGTAATCATCACCGCTAAGCTAGGTGGAGGAGCAGAAGATCTTGGAAAAAGAGTTGGGAACAAATTTGCTAAGATTCTTGGAACCGTTACCATATTAACCATTGGACCGCTTTTTGCAATTCCTAGAACTGCAGCGACAACTCACGAAGTTTTTGTGTCGAAAGTTTTTCCAGGAACTCCAGAATGGGTAACTGCATTAATATTTTTTACGTTGACTGCGATTTTTGTATTTAACGAAACGGGAGTTATCGATAAAATAGGGAAGTATTTGACGCCAGGATTGGTAGTTATTTTATTAGTTATTATAGGTAAGTGTATCGTAGATCCTATTGGTGTTATGAATATTGCAACCGAAAATCAAATATTTATGAAAGGATTTGCAGAAGGATATCAAACTATGGATGCTCTTGGAGCAGCGCTTATGACAGGGATTGTAGTTTCAGATTTGAAAAGAAAGGGATATGTCAACGATGAAGAAAGACTGAAGCTTGTCAAGTGGGTTGGACTTGTGGCATTTGTATTATTGGCGATTATTTACGGTGGATTAATTTATGTTGGAGCGACTGCATCCAAAATTTACACAGTTCAAAACACAAGAGTCGACATATTACTTGGAACTGTTCAAAATATTTTAGGTTCAGCTGGTAAAATAGCCATAGGAATTGCGGTGTCATTGGCATGTTTAACGACTTCTGTTGGGCTCAGTGCGATTGCTGGAGATTTCTTCTCGAATATTACAAAAGACAAATTGGGATACAAACCAATTGTTTTGGCAACTGTTGTGATTTCTGGTGTGCTTTCACTTGTTGGGGTTGAAGCGCTTATTAAAGCAGCAGTTCCAATACTGTCGACAGTTTATCCAATTATTATGGTACTTATATTTTTAGGAATTTTCGAAGAGCATATCAAATACGATTTGATATACACAGGGGCGGTGCTTGCGACATTTGTTGTGAGTTTCGTAGAAGTTTTGAATCAAAATTTTAAACTTTTACAAGGTTTTACAGATGTAATCAAAACTCTTCCTCTAAGTTCTGTTGGATTTGAATGGTTGTTGCCGGCGATTGTTACGGGGGCAGTGTTTGGAATAATTGCTTATATCCAAGATAAAAAGAAATTAGCATAGACGAAAAATTTCAGCATAAAGTTGTTCTTTGTGCTGATTTTTTTGGCAAATTTAAGGAGATTAGTGATTTTATAATTAATTTTGCACTTTGTTTACAAACTTTTTACACAATAATGATTGATTAATTATATAATAAAGATAGAAATAAAATTTATGGAGGATTTTATGGGAAACCTTAT
>NZ_JAGYZD010000313.1 GCF_018371055.1 Finegoldia magna
TTTTAATAAAACCTGAGTAAATCCACCAGTAGATGAGCCTATATCTAAGCACAAATCATGCTTACCTATATTAAATACCTCAAAAGCTTTTAAAAGCTTCAGAGCTCCCCTTCCAACATATTCAGTGTGTTCTTTTACTTCAACTTCATCAGAATTTATCTCAAGTGATGGTTTCTTTACTAAGTTGCCCTTATAATAAACCAATTCATTCTCAATCAGAGATTTTGCTTTTGTTCTAGAAGATGCGAAGTTGTTTTCACACAAATATAAGTCGATTCTCATATCAATATTTCCTGCCCAACAATTTATTTGTAAGTTCAATTAAAGGTTGTGAATTGTCTATATCTTTAATGCATTCTATAGCTCTTTGAGAATACTTATTTGCATCATCAATGCCTTTTTCTTTTCCAAAAATAGTGACATATGTGTTTTTGTTAATTTTTAAATCATTCTCATAATCCATAATGTCATCAATTATTTGAAACGCCATTCCTAGATTAAAAGCATAATCTTCTAGTTTTAATAATGTATTATCGCCAACCCTACTTAAAATTCCAGCAGATACAGTAGATGCTTTAAGTAAATTACATGTTTTTTTATCATAAATTTCAATAATATTTTTTTCAGAAATCTCACTGTCAATATCCAAAAGTTGACCTTTTATCATGCCAAAACAACCTGATTTCTTTACGATATAATTTGCACACTTTGCGTCAAATTCATTTTTAATTGACTCAGATAGTACTTCAAAAGAATAATTTAAAAGTGCATCCCCTACTAAAACCGCTATATCTTCTCCATATTTTTTATGCACTGTTAACTTTCCTCTTCTATATTCGTCATTATCCATACATTCTAAATCATCATGCACCAATGAATAATTGTGAATCAATTCTATAGCAAGAGCGTAATTTAAAGATTCAGTTATTGATTCATTAAACATTTGATAAGTTAACAAAAACAAAAGTGGCCTTAATCTTTTTGCACTATCGTCAACAATTGTGTATCGCATAGCTTCGCCAATTTTATCATCTGAAAATTTTAATTCTTTTAATGAAGTATTTATTAAATTTATAATTTCCTGGCTATTCATTATCATCACTTAAAAGCATGTTTATTTGAAAATCTTCTTCTTTGTTATCTTTGATCAAAGTCATTTTGCCTTCTTGTTCTTTCAAAATAGAACTTAATCTCTTGTGAAGCTTCATACCTTCTTCGTATAATTTTATATTTTCTTCAAGACTTAGCTCTCTGTCTTCCAACTTTTCAACGATGTCACTTAGTCTTTTTAATCCTTCGTCATATTCTCTATATTCATTCATTGAATTTCTCCTTGTTTTGAACGGTTGTATTAAGTTTACCATCTTTCATAATTAAGATAATATTTTCATTTTCCATAACATCATCAACAGAAGAAATACTCTTATTATCCTTTAATACTTTTGCATATCCCTTCTCTAAAATTGTGCTTGGATTCAAATGCAATAGGTTATTTTTATATGAATCTAAAATCAATTCTTTGTAATTAATATTTGAGATCAAATTCTTAATCATTGTTAATCGAATTTTATTTAGTTTTTCTATTTCTAAAGATAATAACTTATCTGGCTTCAATA
>NZ_JAGYZD010000035.1 GCF_018371055.1 Finegoldia magna
TTATTTTTTGAAATAGTAAATACTTTCTTTCAATGGTTTATATTTTAATGTAGCAACTTCCTCGTCACTAATATACTTGTACACATCATCATATTCTTTTTTACTAATGTTCAACGACATGTTATCTTTTTTCAAATTATATCCATATTCAAACCTATAATTTTCCATATCTTTTAACACAACCCAATAAACATAATCGTCCGTTTTTGTGGATCTGAACGCCCTCACACTTTTGATATCACTTCTTGGAATTTTCTGCATATCCATGTACTTATACATCCTGTCAAAACCAATGTGCCTGTGTACAGGATATTTTATAATTAAATTGATACAAAATATAATTAGACCTACCCATAAAACTAGTTTCAATATTTTTCTGAAGTTTGTTTTTGTTGTTTTTTGCATCTTTATATCTCCTTCGTGTTTGTATTATAATTATACTATATTTTTGATGGAGGAATATCAAATGAGAAAAAAATTATTAAAAAAAGTATATACTAGATGCATTAATGATTTAACGTTTAGGGGGAATTATGAAAATCAAATTACATAAGTGTGGAAATTCTCATGTGTTGCAAATTCCAAGGTCGATTTTGGATGCTTTAAGTTGGAAAGATAATGATATTTTAGATTTAAAAATTAAAGATAATAAACTAATAATCGAAAATTCTTCTAATGATGAAATGAATATTGAAGATTTATTTGAGGATTTTAATGGCAAATATTCAAAAGAAGATATTGATTGGGGAAAAATGACAGGAAAAGAAGTATGGTAAGTTAACAATTTTAATAAATAAAATAATAGAAAAAATATTTTCATACCTTCGATTCCTTTGTATTTTATAGTATAATAATCTCAAAGAGAGGGGCGTTATATGTGAAAAAGAAAAAGTTTTCAATAATCAAAATACTACTACTATGTCTTGTGGTTTTTGTAGCTATAAAATGGATAATAGCTGTTCCTGTTCAAAGACATTACGGATACAAAAAGTTGTATAGATACATGGAAGTTCAAGGAATAAAAAAAGATAACATAAAAGAGATAAAAGCAATAAAAGATTATATAAAAGGAAACCAAGTATACAGAGTGCAGATAAAAGATCCTGCGGGTTTTACTCTCGTTTATACCTACGACGATTACCCAAATCCTGGTAAAATGAGTCTAGATTCTATCGAATTCCAATCAAAAGATGATTATAAGAGTCTGAGCCCTGAAGAAAGACAAAAATTCAAATATCCTCCTCTAGATGATGATTGGGAAACTAAAACAACAAGCCATAACTAACGTTATGGCTTATCCTTATTTCTTATCAAAAAACTTTTGTAGTTCTTCTGGTGTAGTTCCCACTTTGTCGTCGATGTTCATTCTGTCGGTGATTTTCCCATCTTTAACTCGAAACACTGCTGGGACTGTTTTGAGGTCGTTGTCAGTTCTGAATTTCTTCAAATCTTCCGGAGATTTTTTGATTCCAGCGACGCTATCTATGTAGTAGATTTCATATTTGGATACAAATGGTTTGAATATTTTTGAAAACTTTTGACAATCTGGGCATGTTTTTCTTCCAAGATACACCGTGATTTCTTTTCCGGAACTCACTTCATCAAGTTCTGCTACTTTGATTTCCTTGACGCCTTTGATGTTTTGTTCGTATTCTTCGATGGCTTTTTGCTTGTCTTCTTCTGTGGTTACGTTTTTGGATTCAACTCCTGTGGCTTTTTTTGTAAGCTCATCTTGTTTTTGGTTGCAACTTGCAAATAATACCAACATAAAGCTGACACAAACGATTAATTTGAATTTGTTTTTCATATATTCCCTCCTGTTTTTAATTTATTTTATAATATTTACAGGTAATAATCAATCTGTATGATTGTAGACAGCAAAACCACCAACTATTGTTGGTGGCCGTTGTTTTAGTAATTCAATTTTGTTTGTTTTTTGCGTTGTTTTAAGATATTTCTAATGGTTATTATTGCACTTACTGCCATCAATACTAATGCCAATAACCATCCGTACAAGCAGAAATTCACAAGCATTGTGTCATCTGCACCCATTCCATCGTGTAGCAAAGTTATTGTGAAGTTCATGCACAACATTGCAAATGATATTGCTATTTGAAATACACTTGTTACGATTCCTAGCAAATGATCGTCTTTGCGTTTTAATGATAAGTAGATACCGAAAACGCTGAGGATTAGAAATATCGCTGTGACTACAGCATAATTTCTCGTAATTTCGTAAATTTCTTGTTCTGACATGATATATGTTCCTTTCTTATTTGATAGTTACATTATATCATAATTATTATACAAACAAACTAAATTATCTCTGTTTTTGTGATTTTTTCTTCTTGTAAAATGATTTTCTGAGTCTCAATATCACATAACTCACAAAAATAATCGTATAGATTATAACTCCAGAGATGTGTGCTTTCCAATTATTTGAATAAAGCACCATTACATGCACATAAATTCCTATAAAAAATGGATATGCCATTCTTTGAAGTTTCTTCCAGTTTTTGGCGTTCATTTTTCTACGAACTACCTTAAATGATGTCACGAAAAGCGGAATCAGCATCAACAATAAAAATATTGTTATTATTGATGCGATTAGTTCTCTTTTTGGCAAGGATAAGGGATTTGTGAAAAGCACTGGGAAATAATGTACTCCAAATATTATGTTGTGGCTTATCACCAACAAACTTCCTATTATAGACATTTCTCCACGAATGCTCATCAGTTTTTTTGAAAAATCATTGTGTTTTGTAACGGTCCCTAAGAACATTACTATCATGAATGTTGCCGTTGCAAATATTCCTCTGGCGAATATTTTCATGAAATAATCGTTGAACCAAGTTGGCAAATATCTGTAGTAACCCATGTTGTAATAACACACAACTAGTC
The DNA here is from genome assembly GCF_018371055.1 of Finegoldia magna. Lineage (GTDB taxonomy): Bacteria > Bacillota > Clostridia > Tissierellales > Peptoniphilaceae > Finegoldia > Finegoldia magna_I. Next base: position 2,902 of record NZ_JAGYZD010000035.1, read on the forward strand.
CCGTCCACGCATACATTCCTAGATAATATGCCCCCGGATGTTTTTTTATTGATTGGGCTGTTAAGCTATAAAATATTATAGTGAAAATTATTCCTATTATTAAAGTCATCTAATCTCCTCCTTTAAGTTTTCCAAATTCTTTTGTTTTTCATCTTGTGTTTTAGTGTCGATATTCAAATCAGTTTTATAGTTGTTTTTTTCATTTTTTGGTTGAGATTTTTCTGACTTTTTATCTGAAGAATCTTTTATAGGTTCTTTTTCATTGTCTTTTTCTTCTACAACAGGTTTCTCGATTTTGATAAACACATAAGATTTTGATATTTCTTGTGTTTTTCTAAGTTTAAATATTATGTTAACTCTAAATTGTCCTACTTTTGTATAATCAGGTTCTTTTTCAAGTGTTACTTCTACCGATCCATCTTGTGGAATGTTGGAGAATTTCGCTTTGAAGTCTTCTATGGTTGGTTTTGTTCCGTTGACTATTATTGGTGACGCTCCATTTCTTTGCGGTGTGAATTTTTCTCCATGGTCTAAGTCATCATCATCTGATATTCCGTCACGGTCTTTGTCACGGTACAACCAGTATGTCAATGTTCTCACTAATATTTTGCCATTTTTTTCGGCTTTTAATTTTAGTGTTATTGTTTTAAATCCACTTCCATCTTCCGGCCATCCTTCTGCGCTTACTTGTGGTGTTCCTGTTATTGTCGTTCCGTCAAATGATAATCCTTGTGGCAATCCGTCTATTTTTGCAATTATTTTCGCATCTTTGTCAAGACTTGTAACTGTTGCTGGTCTGATTGGTTTTCCTTCGATCCATTTTTGTCCGTTGGAATCCATCAAGCTTGTGTCGATTACTTTTTGATCAACAGGAATTTCTTCTTTTGTTTCTTGTTCAGCTTTTTTGTCAACTGGTTTTTTCACTATTACCATCACATAGCTTTTTCCAACTTCTTTTATTCCTTTGACTTTGAAAATCAGGTTAACTCTTTGTGGAAGTTCACTCGCTTTTGTATAATCAGGTTCTTTTTCAAGTGTTACTTCTACCGATCCATCTTGTGGGATGTTTGAGAACTTGGATTTGTAATCTTCGATGGTTGGTTTTGTTCCGTTGACTATTATTGGCTGTGCTCCATTTCTTTGTGGTGTGAATTTTTCTCCGTTATCTACATCGTCGTCATCTGATATTCCGTCACGATCTTTATCTCTGTATAACCAATATGTTAGTTTTCTTACAAGTATTTTTCCATTTTTCTCTGCTTTTAGTTTTAGTGTGATTGTTTTGAATCCACTTCCATCTTCCGGCCATCCTTCTGTACTTACTTGTGGTGTTCCTGTTATCGTCGTTCCGTCAAATGATAATCCTTGTGGCAATCCATCTATTTTCGCAATTATTTTCGCATCTTTGTCCAAGCTTGTCACTGTTGCCGGCCTGATTGGTTTTCCTTCGATCCATTTTTGTCCGTTGGAATCCATCAAGCTTGTGTCGATTACTTTTTGATCAACTGGGATTTCTTCTTTTGATTCTTGTTCTTTTTCTTCAGGATTTTCTTTTTCTTTGTCTTTGACAAGTTTCTTGTCCGATTCATTTCCCGACAATTTGAATGTTACAAATATTACGCTTGGCAAGTTCGGATTGTCTTTCGATACGAGATGATAGTTCGCTTGAGTGTTGTTGATTGCAGCGTTTGATGTTGTGTATTCGTATCTTTTGTTGTTTTTCGATACTGCGCGAAGTTTTACTTTTGAAAATTCAAATGACGTTGGTGCATCAATTATTTGTCTGTCTGCGATGTTGTTTGTATTTTCAAAATCTTTTGATGCATTTTCCAATCTGTACCATTTGATTCCGTCAACGCTGTATTCCAATCCTACGATATAATCCTTGCTGTAGTTTCCGATTAGAATTCTGAACTCATCGTATGACAATGATTTTTCGTGAACAACTTTTGCTTTGATTAAGTTCGTATCGGAATATTTTGACAAATCATTCGTAATTGCGTTGCCCTTGTCATCTGTAATTGAAATTCCATTTGCTTGGAAATCTGTCCAGCCGATTTTTTCGGATGAACCGTCTTTTTTGATTACAATAATCTTCATTTCAGAAAAATCAGCTGCATCGTTTTTGTTCACTTCAATTGTTTTGTTTTTAGGTGATATAATCTTGATTTCTTTGACATCTGAATTATTCTTGTAATCATTTGACGATTTTGCTGTCGCTTCTCTTGTCGATTGTGCGATTCCACTTGCGCTCACAGTTGCACCCGATATACTATCAAACATTTCTTTTGAGTTGTATTTGTCTGACATGTATGCTTTTACAGCTCTCGAAAGTAGTGTCAAATCAGATTCTGTTTTAATGTTATTTCCAGAAAGTCCATTCAAAAGCGCGCCGTATTGTTTTCCAAATAATTCTTCTACTTTTGATTTCGGATCTTTGCTGTTTCTAATTTGTTCGAAATACTCGCGGTATAATCCCATTTTCGCAAGATTTAATCGTCCTTCTTTTCCTTTTAAGAACGCCAAAACTTTCTCTGCTTTTTTTCTAAATGGACCCATATCGTCTCCGTATTCCGAATCTTTACCTACTTTGATGTCGATTATTTCGCCATTTTCGACTTTGATGTAGGTCTTGGTTTTCCTTGTGTTGATGTAACCAATGCCCCATCCGCTATACTCTCCATCTCTCAATGGATTATTGTTGTAGTATTTTTTCAACGCGTCGTCAATTTTTTGTGGGTCATTCTTGTCATTATCTTTCTTGTTATTATTCGGATTTTCTTTTTCCGGTTGTTTATTGTCTGGTTGTTCGTTGTTTTCTTTTTCTGGTTTATTTTCTTGTTTTTGATTAGATTCGTTTGGTGCAATTCCTGCTTTGGACAATGCGTTGTTGACTGCACCTATAATTCCTCTGCTTGAATATGTCGCTGTGGATACTGTGTCCACTGTTTTTCCAGGTTTACCCAAAATTCTAGAAATAACAGACATTGCTTTTGCAAAATACGGCGCATCATCACTGTGAGATATTATTTCCACACCAGAGATTAATCCGTTAGTTATTGTAACTTTAACTGTTATTGGTCCATTGAATCCTTGTGCGATTCCTGTGTATTGACCGTCTTTTAGTTTTGCATCATTTATTTTGCTGCTGCTGTTTGTGTTATTATTTTCTGGTTTTTCTGGATTGTTTTGTGGTTTTTCTTCGTTTTTGTTACCCGAATTTCCTTGAGAATTTTCTTTAGAATTTCCTGCTGAATTTCCCTTTGATATGTTTGGCGCTACTCCTGCTTTTGACAATGCGTTGTTGACTGCATTTATAATTCCTCTACTTGAATATGTCGCTGTGGATACCGTGTCCACAGCTTTTCCAGGTTTTCCAATAATTTTCGAAATTACACGAGAAGCTCTTTGGAAATATGGATTATCATCGTGATGAGATAATATTTCTATTTTTGCAATTGAGCCTTCTTTTACTGTAACTCTTACTTTGATTGGCCCGTTGAAACCTTGTGCAACTCCTGTGAATTGACCGTCTTTTAGTTTTGCGTCATTTATTTTACTGCTGTTATTCGTTTTTGAATTATTTTCTGGGTTGTTTTGTGTTTTTTTGTTATTTTCTTTTTCTTGGTTTTTATTTCCAGAAGATTTTCCTTTAGAATTTTTTGATTTTTCCTTTGATATATTTGGCGCTACTCCTGCTTTTGACAATGCGTTGTTGACTGCATTTATAATTCCTCTGCTTGAGTATGTCGCTTGTGATACTGTATCCACTGCTTTCCCAGGTTTTCCAAGAATTTTCGAAATTACACGAGAAGCTCTTTGGAAATATGGATTATCATCGTGATGAGATAATATTTCTATTTTCGCAATGGATCCTTCTTTTACTGTAACTCTTACTTTGATTGGCCCGTTGAAACCTTGTGCGGTTCCTATGTACTGACCATCTTTTATTTGTTTGCTTCCTACGGAAATTTTTCCGACAAGATTTCTGATGCTTTTCTTGCCTGATTTTGCGTTTGGATTTACTTTTGAAATCTTCGCTTTTTCCTTGGAACCTGCTTGTGCCAACGCTTTGGATACTGCTTGTTTGATTGCGTTTGAAGATATCGTCGCTCCTGCAACAGAATCCACATTCACACTTCCTGTGCTTAAAATTCTGTCGATCACAGAAGATGCTCTGTTAAAATACGACGGCGTTTCGTTATTTGAAATCACATCAATATCAGTCAATTTGCCATTTTTTACAGTAACTCTTACCGATAATCTTCCGCCATAACCATTGGAACTAGCTTCGTACACTCCATCTTTTAGTCCTTTTGTGGCTACATTTTGTGTGTTATGTTTTTGTGTTTTTTGTGCTAGTTTTGGTGTTTCTTTTTTTGAACCAGCTTTATGTAGTCCATCTTCTACAGCATTTTTGATCGCTTCAGACGAAATCGTCGCTCCTGAAATCGAGTCCACATCTGTGTTTCCTTTTTCCAAAATCTGCGCAATAATTACAGATGCTTTTTCGTAATATTCAGGTGTTTCATTGTTTGTTACGACATTAATCGCCGACAACTCTCCATTTTTTATTTTAATTTTGACCTTGAAATCTCCACCGTATCCCTGGCTATTTCCTTCGTATTCTCCATCTTTTAATCCCTCTACATTACTACCAGATGCTATTTGTGTTTTGTTGTTTGTAGCGTAATTTATCTTGTGTTTTTTATTATAAGAAATAATAGAAAACGCCATCGCAACTGTTACTAATGTAGCAAGAGTAAAAGATAAATATTTTTTTAATTTATCTCTATCCATATTTTCCCTTTCTATAAGAAATTTTTGCGCATGATATCATCATAAAACTTTTTCAAACCTCATGGATGGTTTTGATTATCAATATCGCTTTTTTATTATAAAAAAATTTCTAAAAAAACACAACACTTTTTCTAAATAAATTTAATGTTCTTTTATTTGCTTTTTTATTTTAGCAAACAAAAACCACCAATAAATTTTTTTAATAAACAAAAACCACCAATAAAATTGGATAAATTCCAAAATTATTGGTGGCAATAATTGTCGTATTTTATTTTACAAACTAAACATATTGTCGTAGTTGTTCATTTGAACCATTGCTAATCTGTAGATTGTTTCATTAACTGGTGCTTCAAGTCCAAGTTTTTTCGCTTGTCTTACGATTGCTCCATTCAAGAATTCTGCTTCTGTTTTTCTGTGTTTTTGTGTATCTTGTGCTGCTGATGGCAATATGTCTCCGTATTCTTCGAATGCATCTGTGACGTATTTTCTGAAAAGCTTGTCGCCGTCGAAATTGTAGCCCAATTTGTCAGTAACGGCTATGAATTCGTCTGAGATAGCTTTTAAAATTGCTACAGAATTTTCGTCAGTTCTAGTGTATTTTGTGGACAAATGCATTACTGCGCAAGGTAGGTTGTAGATTGCGTTGATGTATAATTTTCTCCACATAATTCTGTCTACATCTGGATTTAATTCTGTTTTGATGTCGTTCATGCTGAATGCTTTTTCGATTTCGTGGAACAATTTATCGTCGTGGTTTTCATTGATAGCGCCAAATATTACGTTGATTTTGTCGCTGTCGTATCCCGCGCTGATAACTCCAGGCGCTTCGATAGATGCAGATATGAACATAATTCCTTGTGCGATGTTTTCTTCTTTGATGTATTTTTTCAAAATGTCGACGTTGCCGATACCATTTTGAAGTGTCATTACGACTGTGTGATCTCCCACGATGTTCATATTTTCCGTCAAAATCTTTTCTGTGTCGTATCCTTTTACAAGAATTACAACGGCATCTTGAACTTCCAAATCTTGTGAAGATGTACTTGCAGATGTTACTTTTACTGTGCTTTCGCCGCCAGTTCTGTCGATAATTCTGATTCCATCTTTTCTAATTTTTTCCATGTGTGCTTCGTATGGATCCACTAAATTGATTTCGTTATCAGGAGATTCGATTGCTTTTGCAAGCATACATCCCATTGCTCCTGCCCCTAAAATTGTGATTTTCAATTTATCTCTCCCTTTCAAATTAATTCTCTTGAATATATTTTAACACAGCTTGGTTAAGTTTTGGGATCATTTGTTTCTTTCTTGAAAGAAGTCCCTTAGCCAAGAATGAATTGTTTTCGATTTTAGAATCGAAAGCTCCTGCCAATTGTTCTTGGAACATTCCAGAAACCAAGACTTCGCTTTCTTCTCTGAAGATATCTGTAAGAATTAGTACAAATGTAGCCTCTTTCTTGTCGTTTCTGATTTTGTTCATTTCTTCAAGTAAACTGTCTTTGATTTTGCCAAGATTATCCAAATCCATGGAGAAGATTTGTGCGACTCTACAAGTGTATGATTCGATGTTGAATGTTTTCACGTCAGTGTTCAACAAATCTGCTGGTGATTTTCCTTCTAGTGAAGTTCCTGCTTTGAACATTTCCATCGCAAATTCTTCTGGGTTGATGTTGGCGATTTTTGCCATTCTATCCAAAATCATTCTGTCTGTTTCTGTTGCAGTTGGAGATCTGAACAACAATGTGTCGGAAATTATCGCTGAACACAACAATCCCGCTGTTTGTCTTGTAGGGACAATTCCTTTTTCCAAGAACATTTTGGAAAGAATTGTACAAGTTGAACCAACTGGTTCGTTTCTGAAATAAACTGGGTTTTGTGTAGCGACATTTGCAACTCTGTGGTGGTCGATGATTTCTGTAATATCGCAACATTCCATATCATCAACTGATTGGTTTCTTTCGTTGTGATCCACCAATATTAGCTTTTTCTTTTCTTCGTTAATAACGTGATATCTGGAAATATTTCCCACAACTTTGTTTTGATTGTCAACTACTGGATATGATCTGTATCTTGTCTTGGACATTGTGTTTTTCACATCTTCAACAGTGTCTGTCAATGTGAAATTAACCACTTCATCTCTTGTCATAACGTAATTTACAGGCACAGATTGTGGAAGAAGACGTGCTGCCATGTATGTTTGAAACTCTGTAGAGATTACAATGATGTCTTTTTGTTTTGCCTTTTGTAACAACTCATCATTTAATTTGTTGCCGCCAGTAAGTATAATCATGGACACATTCTTATCTATGGCATCGATTTGTGAGTCTTCTCTGTTACCTAAAATCACGATGTCATCTTCTTCCAAATACTTTGCCATTTGTTTCGGATCCATCGCTCCTACGACCATTTTCCCGGATAACGCTCTGTCTTCTGCTGGAATATTCAAAATATTTGCGCTCAAAACGTCGATGATGTTTTCAACTGGAGTATTTGAATGAGATAGGATTTGGTCATCCCACACATCCATGTAGCATTTTGTAATGTCTGACAAAGACACAACTCCAAGAAGTCTTTCTTCGATGTCGATTACGGGCAAACTAGCTACCTTTTTTTCTTGCATCAAATTCATCGCCTTGTAAAGACTTGCATGTTGCGATACACACATTGCAGCATCAAAGCTAATGTCTTTGATTTGTGGCTTCATAGAATCCATGAAAGTTGGAGCTTCTACTCCGAAATAATCCAACACGAATTGAGTTTCCCTGCTAACATCGCCAATTCTAATAGCCTCGATGTTTTCCACGCCAGTTCTTTTTTTCAACTCTTGATAAGCTAACGCCGCACAGATAGAATCCGTATCAGGGTTTTTGTGACCAGTAATATATATTTTGTCCATATTTTCTCCTTCATAAAAATCAACCAAACATTATTTTTCTGCCGATTGATTGTTTAATTTTATTTTCCTAACCT